>CAXTOE010000043.1:0-12699 GCA_964245685.1 uncultured Acetobacteraceae bacterium
CTGCCGATGCGTCGGCCGAGGATCAGGATCATGTCCCACCGTCCATGGTTTGGGAGGCGAACGATCACCGCTCGCCTCGCGTTGCTCCAGCGATGCCGGTGCGCCGGCGACTGGTCCCACATCCTTACGACAGGTTGGCAACGCATGCTGGCAACACCGCTCCTCGATGGCCAGACCGAGCTGCGCCTGCTCGGCGCCGCTGCGCTGATCGGGTTGCTGCAGCTCGGCTGGGCCGCCAGCGCGTCGCAGACGCAGCGCGGCTTCGCGTGGGGGTCCGGCGCGCGCGACGAGCCGCGGCCGGTCCACGGCATGGCGGCGCGGCTGCAGCGCGCGATGGCTAACTTCCTGCAGACCTTCCCGATCTTCGCCCCCGCCCTGCTGGCCGCGGTGGCGCTCGGCCGCACCGGCGGCACGACCCTGCTCGGCGCCTGGATCTACGTCATCGCGCGCGCGATCTACGTTCCGCTGTACGCGGGCGGCGTGCCGGTGCTGCGCTCCCTGGTCTGGCTCGCCGCGCTGGTCGGCATCGTGCTCGAGCTGGTGGCCCTGCTGTAGCAGGCCTGCCACGCTCATCGCGCGGAGCCGACGGAGCCATGCCGGAGATGCAACGGGAGCCGCCGCGCGCCTGCCGCCGCTGCCGAGTCGCAGCTCGGGCGGTCCCCTCGGCTCCGGGTTGGCGTCCGCCAGCAGCGGCTGCACACGGGAGAGCACGCCCTCGATCAGCGCACGCGGCAGGTTGCCGTCGAGGATGATCGCCTGCACGTCGAGCAGGCTGGCCATCGACAGCAGCGGCACCACCAGCGCCTCGGCGCAATCCTGCATCCAGGCCTCGACCAGCTCGCCATGGCTGCGCATCACTCCGTGCAGGTCGGTGGCGCGCGCCACGGTGATGCCGTGGGCATCCAGGTGCCGGATCAGGGCCGCACCGGAGGCGCGGTCGAGCAGCACCGGCCGACGGCGTCGCTGCTCGGCATGCGGCAGCCGCGAGCGTGCCACCGGGATCATCCCGATGGCGCCGGCAAGGCCGCTGACGCCGCGGCGATAATCGCCGTCCAGCACGATGCCGCCGTCGATCGAGCTGTTGATGTAGATGCAGGCGAAGTCGTCGAGCTCCCGGCCGTGGCCGTGGAACAGCTCGGCGAGTGCCGCGGCGGTGCCGTCATGCTCCACCAGCACGGGAAGGCCGAGGACGGCGCGAAGCTCCCCGGCGACGTCGTAGCCTTGCCAGGCCTGCGCGACCTCCGGCGGGCCGGCCGCGTCGCTGCCGCGGCCGGGTGAGGGCAACGCCAGGCCGACTCCGACCAGCCGGTCGCGACGCGACGCGGGAAGCGCGCGACGGATCTCGGCCACGCCGCGTATCGCGAGCTTCAGCGCCTGCTCCGGGGTCGGGAACAGGCACTCGTAGCGACGGTTCTTGAGCACGCCGCCGGCGAAATCCACCAGCACCGCGTCGACCGAGCGGCGCCCGAGCTTGATGCCGAGCGAATAGGCGCCGCCGGGATCGAGATGCAGCAATGCGGCCGGTTGGCCACGCTGTCCCATGCGCCGTCCGGTGCTGGAGACCAGCCCCTGCTGCTCGAGCGACTGGACGATCTGGCCCACCGCGTTCTGGGTGAGGTTGAGCGGCCGGGCGAGATCGGCCTTCGAAGCCTCGCCCAAACGGCGCAGCAGGGTCAGCAGGCGACGCTCGTTGAAGTTTCGCACCGCCGTCGAATTGCTGCCCTGCTGGCTCGCGCCGGGTCGCTCTTGCTTGGTCATCGAGGACGATCGCCTGCCGGTGTTGGCGCCGGTCATCCGTACCTGATGACACCTCGTCGGCGATCAGGGAAGGCGATTAATTAATTCAGGGTGAATTAATTAGGGTTGACGCCGAAGCCGGTTCGTGAGATCAATCCCGGCAGTGACCGTGTCGGTCGCGGCGGTGTAGCGATGGGGCGGATAATCGATCCCTGCCGGGATGGGTCAACCCCCGCCTCGTTACTTCTCTGCCCCCTGTGGCAGATCCGCCACGGAAGGTGCGGCTACGTAATAAAAAGAGTTCGAGAAGCGTTCGGAGGAACATAATGTCGATACCAAACGGGGCGAAGTCCCGGCTCGCTTGGCGTACACGCCGCGCCTCGCTGCTCACGGCCGGCGCGCTCCTCTGCGTCGCCTCGGGCTCTGCCCTCGCCCAGACGCCCGACCAGGCACAGGGCACCTTCGCCAGCCAGAAGCTCTCGGGGGTTCCGAGCTCGGACTACGGCATGGCGCCGATCCCCCAGCCCGAGGCCCTGGTCCCCCAGGTCAATGACTACCTGAAGCAGTACGGCACCGCGGTGTTGCTCAGCAACGTCGACGAGTTCGACGGCATCATCAGCGGACCCCGCAAGGGCTCCGCCAATGCCGGCCAGTACGGCCTGGAGTGGGACCAGGACTGGAACGTGCTCGCCCACATCCCGGGCTTCGAGACTCACGCCGTCGCGGTCGGCCGCTACGGCATCCCGACCAGCCCGATCTTCGGCGACAACCTCAACCCGTCGCAGGAGATCTACGGCGCCGGCGGCAACGTCGCGATCCATCTCGTGTTCTTCTACGGCGAAGAGACGGTGGCGCACGGCCGCGTCGCGTTCGCGTTCGGACGGTTCCCGTCGCAGAACGATTTCGATGCCTCGCCGCTGAACTGCAACTTCCAGCAGAACTCTCTCTGCGGTAACCCCAAGGCGGTCGGCGACAACGTCTCCAACTCGTCCTACCCGGATGCGAACTGGGCGGTGCGGCTGCGCGTGCGCCCGATCGCTCCAGTCTACGTGCAGGCCGGCATCTTCTTCACCCAGGACAACATCTACGATGCGAAGGGCGGCTTCCGGTCCGGCTTCACCTTCGACAGCTCGCACATCAACGGCGAGTTCTTCCCGGCCGAGGTGGGCTTCGAGCCGACCTTCGGCCCGGACAAGATGCCCGGCCACTACAAGCTCGGCGCCGCCTACGACAACAACAACCACGCCAGCAACGCGATCGACGTCAATGGCGGCCCCTTCGGGGTGACCGGCCTGCCGGCGCAGGAGCGCAAGGGCGGGTCGCAGGCCTGGGCCTCGTTCGACCAGATGCTGGTGCGTCAGGGTCCCGGCGGCACCGACGGCATCATCGTGCTCGGCGACTACGTGCACAACGATGCTCGCTTCTCCACGCGCGCCAACGAGTACATCGTGGCCGGCCTGGATCGCGGCTTCTGGAAGGCGCGTCCGTTCGACACCATCGGCGTCGAGTTCGCCTACACCGAGGTCGCCGGCTCTCTGGGCAAGGCGCAGGGCCTCGAGCAGGAGCTCGGGCTGCCGCTCACCGGCTCGTTCGTGTCAGACACCACGGTACCGCGCGGCATCCAGACCCACACGATGAACCTCGAAGTGAACTACCAGATCCACGTGTTCCGCGGCGTCACCTTTGCGCCGGACTTCCAGTACTTCTTCCGTCCGAACGCGCAGAGCAACCTTCCCGACGCCGCCCTGCTCGGCTTCAAGAGCGTGATCGAACTGTTCTAACAACCTAGGCTGCAGGGGCGGGCTCTCGGGCCCGCCCCACGTGTTTTTGGTTCCGGGAAAAGCGCACCATAGAGGCGCAAGCCGCAAGGATAGAGAGCGATGTCGCAGGCAGTGCGCGAGGTCGCGACGACACGACCGGGACCGACACGTCCTGAGCCGACGCAATCGGGCAGGGCACGGACGAGCCGCAACGGCGTCACCCTGCCGCTGATCTCGCCCTCGGTGATATTGCTGCTGGCATGGTCGATCGTCCCGCTGGTGATGACGCTGTGGTTCTCCTTCGAGCACTACAACCTGGTCGACCCGACCCAGAGCGGCTTCGCCGGCTTCGACAACTACCGCTTCCTGCTGACCGACCCGGACTTCTGGGCGTCCCTGATCAACACTCTCATCCTGCTCGGCGGCACGCTGCTGATCACGGTGTGTGGCGGCACCCTGCTCGCGGTGCTGTACGACCAGGAGTTCCCCGGCCGCGCCATCGCCCGGCTGCTGGTGATCGCGCCGTTCTTCGTCATGCCGACGGTCTCCGCCCTGGTGTGGAAGAACCTGATGCTGCACCCGATCTACGGCGTGGTGTCCGCGCTGCTCCGCGCGGTCGGGCTGCAGCCGGTGGACTGGTTCTCGCAGGTGCCGCTGCTCACCATCGTCGGCATCGTGTCGTGGGAATGGCTGCCGTTCGCGATCCTGATCCTGCTGACCGCGGTGCAGTCGCTCGACCACGAGCAGCGCGAGGCGGCGCGCATGGACGGCGCCGGCCCGATCGCCAGCTTCTTCTACATCACGCTGCCGCACCTGCGACGCGCCATCGGCGTGGTGGTGATGATCGAGACCATCTTCCTGCTCACCATCTTCGCCGAGATCAGTGTCACCACCGCCGGCGGCCCCGGGGTCGCCTCGACCAACCTCGCCTTCCTGATCTATGCGCGCGCCCTGCTGCAGTTCGACGTCGGAGGCGGCTCGGCCGGCGGCGTGATCGCCATCATCCTGGCCAACATCGTCGCCTTCTTCCTGGTGCGTTCGATCGCCCGCAACCTCGAGGTCTGAGCCATGCGCACCACCGCGCTGAACAAGGCGCTGCTGACGATCCTCGGCTGGTTCATCGCGCTGGTCATGTTCTTCCCGATCTTCTGGATGTTCATCACCGGCTTCAAGAGCGAGCTGGACGCGGTCTCGACGCCGCCGCACCTGTTCTTCCACCCGACGCTGCAGAGCTACGCCGAGGTGCAGAGCCGCGCCAACTACTGGCTGTTCGCGCTGAACAGCGTGATCATCTCGGTCGGCGGGACCGTGCTCGCCCTGCTGCTAGCGATCCCGGCCGCCTACGTGATGGCGTTCTTCCCGACCCACCGCACCCGCGGCACCCTGCTGTGGATGCTGTCGACCAAGATGCTGCCGCCGGTCGGCGTGCTGATCCCGATCTACCTGCTGATGCGCGGCACCGGGCTGCTCGACAGCCGGATCGGCCTGATCCTGGTCTACATGCTAATGAACCTGCCGATCGTGGTCTGGATGCTGTTCACCTTCTTCAAGGAGGTGCCGCGCGACATCCTCGAGGCCGGCCGCATGGACGGCGCCGGCCGCATGGGCGAGCTGCGCCACGTGCTGCTGCCGCTGTCGCTGCCCGGGGTCGCCTCCACCGGGCTGCTGTCGCTGATCCTGTGCTGGAACGAGGCGTTCTGGTCACTCAACCTGACCTCGTCGAAGGCGGCGCCGCTGACCGCGTTCATCGCCTCGTTCTCCTCGCCGGAGGGGCTGTTCTTCGGCAAGCTCTCCGCCGCCTCGACCCTGGCGGTGGCGCCGATCCTGATCTTCGGCTGGCTCAGCCAGCGGCAGCTCGTGCGCGGCCTGACCTTCGGGGCGGTGAAATAGCCGGCCGGCTTTCCATATAAATAGAAACGTCCAGGAAATCTGAAACCATGGCCACCGTAGCGCTGCGCGACCTCCGCAAGACCTACGCCAACCTCGAGGCGATCAAGGGCGTGACCCTCGACGTCGAGGACCGCGAGTTCGTCGTCTTCGTCGGCCCGTCGGGCTGCGGCAAGTCGACGCTGCTGCGCATGATCGCCGGCCTCGAGGAGATCAGCGGCGGCGACCTGCTGATCGACGGCAGGCGGGTGAACGATGTCGGCCCGGCGCAGCGCGAACTGGCGATGGTGTTCCAGTCCTACGCGCTCTACCCGCACATGACCGTCGGCCAGAACATGGGGTTCGCGCTCAAGCTGGCCGGGGTGAAGGCCGAGGAGCGCGACGCCAAGGTCGCCGAGGCGGCCCGCATCCTGCAGCTCGGCCCCTACCTCGACCGCAAGCCCGGACAGCTCTCCGGCGGCCAGCGCCAGCGGGTGGCGATCGGCCGCTCCATCGTGCGCAACCCCAAGGTGTTCCTGTTCGACGAGCCGCTCTCCAACCTAGACGCGGCGCTGCGCGGGCAGATGCGGATCGAGCTGGCGCGGCTGCACGAGCAGCTGAACGCCACCATGATCTACGTCACCCACGACCAGGTCGAGGCGATGACGATGGCCGACAAGATCGTCGTGCTGCAGTCCGGCCGGGTCGTGGTGGTGGGCTCGCCGCTGGAGCTTTACCACCATCCGCGCTACGTGTTCGTCGCCGGCTTCTTGGGATCGCCGCGCATGAACCTGCTGCCGGCGACGGTGACCGGGGCGGATGCCGGCGGCATCACCGTCTCGGGCCCCGGAGGCATCCACCTCACGGTGCCGGTGGCGCCGGATTCGCTGAGCCGCGGCTCCGCGGTCACGCTCGGCATCCGCCCGGAGCACCTGACCATCGATCCCAACGGCGCCATCGCCGGCCACGCAGTGATCGCCGAGCGGCTGGGCGGCCTGACCCTGCTGCACATCGAGCTGCAGGACCAGACCATGCTGGTGGTGCAGACCGACGGTGCAGACGCCACCCGCGTGCACCAGTCGGTTCGGCTGTCGATCTCGCCCGTGCACAGCCACCTGTTCGGTCCCGACGGCCTCGCCGCCGAGCACCTGCAGCGCCATCCGCTGACCATGTAGCCGCCGGGCTACCGCCAGAGATAGAGGTCGGCATAGTGCCAGTCCTCGCCGTCCAGGAAGGCGAGGATCTGGGCGGTGGTGTGGAGCTGGCCGAGGCCGATCGACTTGTTCGGGAACGCCCCGATCCGGCGGCGGAACGCCTCGCGGTCGAAGGCCGGCTTGCGTATCCGCCACAGCTCGATCACCGCGAGCTCCACGCGGTCCCAGATCTCCATCGGCGTCAGCGAGACGATCAGCTCGTCGCAGCCCTGGGTGTCGGACTTCCAGATCAGCCGCTCGCCGTCATCGAGACGGACCTGCTCGCGCATCCAGCTGCCGGTCTCGACCGCGCGCACCCGCGTCGTGTCGAAGCGCCGGCCGCGCATGGCGTCGTGGTTCAGCGAGTAGTTGCCGGCATTGTCGTCGTCGCGAAAGAACGTCGCCTCGCCGTCGCGGTCCGACAGCGCCACGTTCCACAGGCTGCCGCCCTCGCCGAGTAGGTCGCCGACATTGTAGCGCAGCGCACGGAAGTTGCCCGGCTCCGCCTCGACGCAGTGGAACCGCACGAGGTTCGGATGCCGTGCCGCCTGCCGGGTGAACAGGCCCACGTTGGCGCCGATGTCGAGCACGACGTAGCGTCGGGCCGGATCGATGCGCTGTCGCAGGAACTGCTGGGTCTCCGGCGCCCATGTGCCATAGGCCGCGACGGTGGGGAAGATCGCGCGGTCGAACGGCAGTACGATGCTGTCGCCCGCGGCACCCAGGGCGCACGCGGCGGTGAGCGTCAGCATCCCGCCGTGGGCGGCGAGGCACGGGCTGGCATCGAGCAGGCTGAACGGTGTGGAGGGAGCCGGCGCGGGAGCGGCGTGGGTGACGGCCGCGAGGTCGTAGAGCGGGTTGCGGAACAGGCTCTCCGAACAGCGGTTGTAGCTGAGGCGAGGGGTCCGCCACGCCGCCGGCACCGGGCCGAAGCGGGCGACGATCAGCCCGTCGCCGCTGAACGACTCCTGCACGTCGTGCTCGGCGAGGATGGTGGCACCGGCCTGGCGCAGCACCGCCAGGCAGCGCTGATGCGTCAGCGGGTCCTGGCTGATCCGGTGCGTATGGGTCGAGACCATGACCCAGCCGAGCCGGCCCGCGGCGGCCAGCGCGACGCAGCTCTCCAGCACGCCGAGCTCGACGCCCTGGGCGTCGCAATGCAGAAGGTCGAGATGCTCGATCCCGTGGCGCGCCATCATCCCCGGCACCGTCAGGCACGGCAGCTCGACCGGTCCGGATTCCTCGGTCTGGAACAGGCTCGGCGCCGCCTCGGCGCTGCCGATGAAGCCCGGGATGAACACCGGCGCGCAGCCGTTCAGCGCCGCGTTGACGCGGCCGACCTCGAGATGCGCCGGATCGGCCTCGACGACGAAGCTGCGGCGGCGCGCGCCTTCGGAGAGGAACCAGATCGAGTAGTAGCTCCAGAAGCCGCCCAGCTCGAACATGACCGCGTCGTCGCCGAGATGCCGCATGATCTCGGCGAACAGCACCTCCTCCTGCGGCTCATGATGGCCGCGGCACCGCGTGATCAGGTCCTGCATCCAGGCCCCGTAATAGCCGCCGGCGAGCACCCTGACGCCGTTGTGCATGATCTGCACCATCGTGCCGTCCGGCTGGCGGACCACCGCTCCGGCATCGGCGACCTTGGGCAGCACGTCCGCGTCGCGGCATCGCGCGGTGATGGCGGTGCGCTCGTTTTGGGTGCGGATCAGCGGCACCAGGGCTTCCAGGCGGCGCGGGTCGAGCCGCTCGACCTGCGCCACCACGCTCAGCCGGTCGGCCTCGCCGTCATCTGGCATGGGCGTCGCTCTCCGTGCGGTGTCGCACGAACAGAGCAGACCGCCGCCCGCGAAGTCAATTCGTTATGGAGGCGGTCCGAACCGGCCGCTCACGCGACGCGGAAATTGCCGAACTGCCAGGGCGAGGCGTGATCCAGCGCCTCGCTGAACAGGCCGCCGCGATCCGCGAGCGGCGTCCAGTCCGAGAACACGCCCACCAGCTCGCCGAGATAGGGCCGCGCGATCTCCAGGATGCGCGCATGGTCGACGGCGTCGGGCTCGACCACGCCGCGATCGGGGTTCTCGATCGCCCACACCAGCCCGCCCAGCACCGTCGCCGTCACCTGCAGGCTGGTCGCGTTGTTGTGCGGCACCAGTGCCCGCGTCGCCTCGATCGACAGCCGCGAGCCGTACCAGTAGGCGCCGCGCGCGTGCCCCATCAGCAGCACGCCGAGCTCGTCGGTGCCCGAGACGATCTCGTCCATCAGCAGCCTCTGGTCCGGCTGCATGCGCCAGTTCTTGCCGGCGAGCTCGTGCAGCGACAGCACCGCGTCGTCGCAGGGATGGTAGGCGTAGTGCACCGTCGGGCGGTAGGCGACCGCGCCGTCCTCGCGGTGGGTGAGGTAGTCCGCGATCGAGATCGATTCGTTGTGGGTGATCAGGAAGCCGTGGAACGGCCCCTCCAGCGGCGTCCAGCTGCGCACCCGGGTCGAGGCGCCGGGACGCTCCAGGTAGATCGCGGCACCGCCGCCGAAATTGTGCCCGCGCGCGTCCGCGGGCCAGGTCTTCTCGTGCGTGCCCCAGCCCAGCTCCGCCGGCTGGCAGCCCTCCGACACGAAGCCGTCCACCGACCACGTGTTGACGAACTCGCCGCGTCGCTTGGCGGTGTCGGCGACCTGGGTGTCGCGCTCGGCGATGTGGATCACCTTGACGCCGAGCCGGTGCGCCAGCGCCGCCCAGCCCTCGCGGCTGTCGGGCGCCGGCTCGCGGCTGCCGGCGTCCTGCGCCAGATGCAGCAGCGCCTCCTTGACGAAGTGCGAGACCAGGCCCGGGTTCGCGCCGTGCGTGATCAGCGCGGTCGGCGCGCGGCGATCCGTCGCCGCGAGCCTCAGGGCCGACTCGCGCAGCGCGTAGTTCGAGCGCTCCGAGGGGGTCAGCGACGGGTCGGTGTAGCCGCCGGCCCAGGGCTCGATGCAGGTGTCCTGGTACAGCGCGCCGACCTCGCGGCACAGCCGCATCAGCGCCACCGACGAGACGTCCACCGACAGGTTGAGCAGGAAGTCGCCGGCACTCAGCATCGGCGTCAGCAGGTCGCGGCAGTTGTCGCGGGTGATCGGTATCACGGTAAAACGGACGCCGTGGGCGATCGCGATCGCCTCGCCGCGCGCATCTGCGGTGACGATGCTGATCTGGTCCGCCGACATCTCGATATGGCGCAGGATCAGCGGCAGCACGCCCTGGCCGATGCTGCCGAAGCCTACCATCACCAGGCGGCCGGAAAATGCCACGTGCTTCATCTGATCTGCTCCTGGGCGCAGGCCAGGGCGCTGCCCTGGACCCGCCGGGGCCTGAGGCCCCGGACCCCCATAGTAGGGTTCAGGCGGCCTTTGCGAAGGCCGGGCGTTCTTCCAGCATCGGGCGGTCGCTCACCTCGACCAGGCCGGCGCGGTCGAAGCCGTTGAACGCCGTGCGCAGGCAGGCGCCGTACGCGCCGAGTTGGCCGATCTCGATCCAGTCGCCCTCCGAGACCGTCGCCGGCAGCAGGAACGGACCCTTCATGTGGTCGGCGCTGTCGCAGGTCGGGCCGAACAGGGAGTACGCCCGCATCGTCGCCGCCCCCTGGGCGTCGCCGATCAGCCGCACCGGGAAGCGGAAGCCGGGCGTCCCGGCGTCCGACAGGCTGCCATAGACGCCGTCGTTCACGTACAGCGCGTCGCCGCGACGCAGCTGCACCTGCACCACCACCGAGGTGCCGCCGGCCACCAGGGCGCGTCCGGGCTCCGCCCACAGGCGGGTCTCCGGGAGGTCCAGGGCTTCGAATTCCGCCTCGATCTCGGCGAAGAACGCACCGAGCGGCGGCGGATCGAGATCCGGATAGCGCATCGGAAAGCCGCCGCCGACATCGAGCACGTCGACCGCGACGCCGGCGGCGCGGATGACCTCGCCGGCGAGCCGGATCGCGCGCCGGTAGGCCAGCGGATCGAGGCATTGCGAGCAGACATGGAACGACAGGCCGACGCGCTCGCCGCGCGCCCGCGCCGCCCGCAGCAGCAGCGCCGCCTGCTCCGGTGCGGCGCCGAACTTGCCCGACAGGTCGTACATCGCACCGCCGGGAGGCAGCGCCAGGCGCACGAACAGCCCGAGGTCGGCCGCGGCACCCGTCTCGTGCAGGATCTTCGCCAGCTCGTCGTCGCTGTCGAGCACGAAGTCGCGCACCCCATGGCGCGCGTACGCCTCGCGGATCGCCGGGCGCGACTTCACCGGATGCATGAAGTGGATCACCGCCTCGGGGAACATGCCCCGCACCAGCGCGACCTCCGGTGCCGAGGCGCAGTCGAAATGACGCACGCCACCCTGCCACACCGCGCGCAGCACCGCGGGCTCCGGGTTGCACTTCACGGCGTACAGCACGTCGCCGGCGAAGCCCCGCACGAACTGCGCCGCATCGTCGCGGATGACGTCGGGGCGCAGGCAGTGCAGCGGCTCGGTCGGGCGCTGCCGCGCCACCAGCTCGTCGACGCTCGGCAGCGTGCGGACCTGCAGCGGTATGGTCGCACTACGGCCACGGATCGTGTTCACAGGGGCAGTCCTCGCGACGGCCGCGCGCGCGCGCGGACGGGGTCATGGGCATGCGATGGTGCGTATGGACGAGGCCGCCGGCGCCGGCTGTCGCGGGGCGCGGGCGGACGCGGAAGCCTAGCCGGCGCTCGTGCGCCGGCCGGGCTTCAGACGATGTCCTTCAGATGACGTCGCGACGGGGAGGCATCGCACGGTGCGGAACAGAGAACATATCCGTTTCCCTTAAGGACGCCGGCCCACAGGTGACCGGCTCGACCGAAAAGGACGCGTTACGTCGTTGCTGTGCCCCTGCATGGGGCTCGCGGCACGTGCGATGGCGTCATGAGACCGCGCCCGACTCGGGCACAGAGTCCTAGACTAGGTGGGATCAGCCACCGACAGTACTGCGTTTCCGATCTTCGGCTCATGCAGTCAGGTCATGGCTTCCCCGACCAGGGCCAGGTACTCCCAGACCACCGTCGCGGCGGCCAGCGCGGTGATCTCCGCCACGTCGTAGGCGGGCGCCACCTCGACCACGTCCATCCCGACCCAGCGTACCGCGCCCAGCCGGCGCAGGATCGCCTGCGCCTGCCATGAGGCGAGGCCGCCGATCTCCGGCGTGCCGGTGCCGGGTGCGGCCGACGGATCGAGCGCGTCGATGTCGAAGCTGAGGTAGCTGTCGGTGTCGCCCGTCACCCCGCGCACGCGCTGCGCGACCCGATCGGGTCCCTGCTCGTGCACCTCCTGCGCGGTCAGGATCGTGACGCCCTGGGCCAGCGTCCAGTCCCACACCTCGCGCTGCACCGGCGAGCGGATGCCGATCTGCACCATCCTCGCCGGGTCGACGATGCCCTCGTTGATGGCGTGGAAGAACACCGAGCCGTGGCCGAAGGGCTGGCCGAAATTGTCCGGCCAGGTATCCACGTGAGCATCGAAATGCACCAGTCCGAGCGGACGTCCGGTGCGGCCGGCCCGCGCGCGCAGCAGCGGCAGGGTGATGCCGTGCTCGCCGCCGAGCGCGATCAGGTGTCCGATCGAGGCCGCCTGCTGCTCGATCAGGGCGAGGCTGCGCGGGATGTCGCCGAGCGCGATGGCGAAGTCGCCGATGTCGGCGAGCGGCAGCGCCGTCGGATCGACCCAGTGCTGCGGATGCGCGCCGTCGACCAGCATGCGGCTGGCCTGACGGATCGCCTGCGGCCCGGAGCGGGCGCCGCTGCGGTTGGTGGTGCCGAGATCGAGCGGCACCCCGGCCACCACGAGGCGAGCACCCGGATCGCGTCGGTCCAGGCCGAGGAAGGAGGGCGCGGTCGCGAAGGTGGGGACGCCTGCCACGGCCGCCGCCTCAGAGATCGAGCCGATCCTGCGGCGACGGGTGGGTCTCCGCCTCGGCCCGGGCCTGCCGCTCGCCGTCGGCGAAGCGCAGCCGGAACCGGGTACCCGCCGGCAGTGCGACGGCGCGCGTCACCGGCTGACCGCGCAGGTCGCGCACCATCGCGTAGCCGCGCGACAGCAGGCCGAGCGGGCTGCCGGATTCGAGCCGCGCGACCAGCCCGTCCAGGTGGGCGCGCCGCTCGCGCAGCCGCGATG
>CAXTOE010000044.1:0-12636 GCA_964245685.1 uncultured Acetobacteraceae bacterium
TAGTAGGGCGTGCCCTGCCTGAGCGCCGCCGCGGCGTTCGCCTTGTCGTAGAGGCCGTCCTTCATGATGAGCTTCTGCGGCACCGGCTTGCCGGCGAACCAGCCGTCCAGCGCCTGGAACGACAGCGGCCCGAAGCGCGGGTTGGTCTCGACGTCCGCCTGCGCCCGGCCGGCGGCGATCGCCTGCACCAGCGTCTTGGTGCCGTCGATCGAGACGATCGCGATATCGCGGCCGGGCCGCTTGCCGCCCTGCTGGATCGCGCGCATGGCGCCGAGAGTCATGACGTCGGCGTGCGAGTACAGCGCGGTCGCGGTCGAGTGCGCGAGCAGCATCTGCTCCATCACGCGCTGCGCGTCCGTCGCCGACCAGTTGCCGGTCTGGGCGGCCAGGAGATGCATGTCGGGATGCTTCTTCAGCCCGTCGGCGAAGCCTTGCGTGCGCTCGGTCTCGACCGCGTTGCCGTAGGCGCCCTGTATCTCGACGATCTCCCCCTTGCCGCCGGTGGCGGCGGCGAGCGCGTCGGCGGAGCGCTGTCCCTGGACGTAGAAGTCGGAGCCGATGTTGGTGATGAAGTTGCGGCACGGCGTGCCCGCGGTCACCCGGTCGATGGTCACCACCGGAATGTTCTTGGAGGCGGCCTGTTCGAGTGCGGGCTGCAGGCCGGTCGCGTTCAGCGGTGCGACGATGATCGCCTTGGCACCCTGGCTGATCATGCTCTCGATATCGGCGACCTGCTTGGCCTGATCGTCGTTCGCGTTGGTGTAGAGCAGGCGCGCGACGCCCAGCTTCTTCGCCGTCGCCTTGACGGAGTTGGTCTCCGCGGCACGGAACGGGTTCTGCTCGTTCTCGGATTGCGAGAAGCCGACGATCATGCCGGAGAGCGAGGCGTGGCTCGGTGACGGGTTGGTGCAGACCGACGAGGAGGTGGTGCCGACCACCTGGGCACCGGCCTGATCGGTCGCCTGTGCCAGCGCGGGCACCGCGAGAAGGCCCGACAGCACACCGGCAGCCAGCGAGGTCCCGCACCGGAACCCGAACGACGCCTGTCTCATGATCGTCTTACCCCTTGGTCGCGAGTGTGATCCGGCTCGTCTGTGCGGCCTTGGTGACTCCGCTCGCGGTGAGACTATGAACCTGCGTTATGTCTGACAATATGGCGTCGGCCAGAAAATTCATCTCGGTTCCGGTGCTAGGTTCGGGCCGAAGCGGCGCGGTGCCGTCCGGCGGCGCAAGGCCTGCGCCGAATGCAGGGCAGGCACCCGTTCGGCGCGAGGCGCCCACTGTCGGGCCAGGCTGCGCTCGGCTATCGTGCACCGTCTCGCCGTGCGGGTAGGCGACGCAGGCTCAGGGTATCGGTCCGGTGGCAGGGAGCAACAGCATGTCGATCATCGCGACCTCGGGGACGACACGGAGGCAGGAGGCCGGCCTCGACATCGCCGGCGACGCCGAGACGCTGCGTCGCGACGGTGTCGTCGGGCTCAAGGGCGGCCTGTCGCGCGACTGGGTGGCGCAGCTCAACGACGACATGATGACCGCGTTCTGGGAGGCGATCCAGCGACCGGGGGGTGCCATCGGGCGCGGCCCGAGGCGCTGGTACGTCGAGTTGCATCCCGAGGCGTTGAGCGGCTTCGTCGAGCTCGCGACGCACCCCTGGGTGACCGCCATGGCGACCGAGATCCTGGGTGCCGACTACCAGATCGTCGAGGTGGGATTCGACACCCCGTTCCAGGGTGCCAGGAACCAGCCCTGGCACCGGGATTTCCCCTCGCCGCCCGAGACCTTCCGGGACAGGCGCATCACCTCCCTGGCCTTCAACGTCACCGGCGTCGACGTGACCCCCGACATGGGACCGTTCGAGGTGGCGCCGGGGACGCAGTGGGATGACGGACGCGGCTGGAACCACGAGATGTTTCCGCCGGAAGCGAGCTGGGGCCGCTTCGCCGAGCGCGGGGTGCGAAAATATCCCCAGATGGGCGACATCTCCTGCCGGTCGGCCCTCACCGTGCATCGCGGCACCGCGCATCCCTCGCCGATCGCCCGTCCGGTGCTGGTGCTCGGTTTCGATGCGCCGGGTGCGGGCCATGCGGCGCTGCACGACATGATGGTGACGCAGCGCTATCACGACGCGCTGCCGCCCGACCTGCGCGACCACCTCAATTGCCGTGTCGTGGAGGTGCTGGTGCCGATCACGCAGAAACACGACATCGAGGGGCTGGTCATGGGCTGAGCGGCACGAGCTCCGCCGCGCGACTCACCCGACATCGAGGAGAAGCTCATGGCAGCCGGTCGCACGGTCCTGGTCGCGGGGGCTCACGGCGTCATCGGCCGCGCCGCCGCGCGTCATTTCGCTGCCGCGGCGGATACGAAGGTCTACGGGCTCTCGCGCCGCATCGACGCCGATCTGCCAGGTGTCGAACCGATCGCGGTCGACCTGCTGCGGCTCGACGACGTGCACGGCAAGCTCGGCAGGATCACCGATGTCACCCACATCGTGTTCGGCGCCTACCTGGAGAAGCCGACGGCGGCGGAGAAGAGCGAGATCAACGTGGCGCTGCTGCGCAACCTGCTCGACGTGGTCGAGCGGAACGCGCCGGGGCTGCGGCACGTCACCTTCTACCAGGGCGGCAAGGCCTACGGCGCCGACCTCGGCCCGTTCAAGACGCCGGCGCGCGAGGACGACCCCCGGCTGATGCCGCCCAACTTCTACTACGATCAGGAGGACCTGGTCCGCGCGCGCAGCGCGGCCGGCTCCTGGAGCTTCACTGCCTTGCGGCCGGAGGCGGTCTGCGGCTTCGCCGTGGGCAACCCGATGAACCTCACGATGGTCATCGCCGTCTATGCCGCCTTGTCCAAGGAGCTCGGCCTGCCGTTGCGGTTTCCCGGCAGCGAGGCGGCGTATCGCGCGCTGTATCAGGTGACGTCGGCCGACATCCTGGCGGAGGCCGCGGACTGGGCTGGTGCGAGCGAGGCGGCACGCGGGGAGATCTTCAACATCACCAACGGCGACAATTTTCGCTGGCAGCACTTATGGCCAAAGATCGCTCGCGCGTTCGCGATGGAGGTTGCCGATCCCGTGCCGACGCCGCTCGCGACCTACATGGCTGACAAGGGCGATCTGTGGGCACGGATGACCGAGAAGTACGATCTGCGCCCGATCCGCTACGAGTCCCTCGTCTCCTGGCCGTTCGGCGACTTCATCTTCAACAGCGGCTTCGACAACGTCAGCAGCACGATAAAGGCGCGACGCGCGGGCTTCCACGCCTGCATCGACACCGAAGACATGTTCACGACTTTCCTCGACCAGCTGCGCGCTGACCGGATCATCCCGGCATCCTAAACGGTCCGCGGAGGCGCCTCCTCCCAGGGCTCGTTCTCGTAACGCAAGAGCAAGAAAGCAGGGAGTGATGACATGAACTGGACCGCTCTCAATGGCGGTGATCCACCGTTCGGCCGCTATTCTCCACTTCCGCTGGGCGACCTCCCCGGCACACGATACCCGAACGCCTCCGTCGAGGTGCTCGACAAGCGTTTCACCGCCAAGCAAGGAAACGCCTCGATCCAGCGTCTCGCGACCGGGTTCGGCTGGGCGGAGGGTCCCGTCTATTTCGCCGATGGCGGCTACCTGTTGTGGAGCGACATCCCGAACAACCGCATCATGCGCTGGCTCGAGGAGGATGGCCATGTCAGCGTCTTCCGCGCCCATAGCCACCACGCCAACGGCAATACTCGCGACCGGCAGGGGCGCCTGCTGACCTGCGAGCATGATTCGCGTCGGGTGACACGAACGGAGCGGGACGGCAGCGTTACCGTGCTGATCGACAGCTACGACGGCAAGCGCCTCAACGCGCCGAACGACATCATCGTCGCCTCGGACGGATCGATCTGGTTCACCGATCCCGGTTACGGCATCGATGGTCCCTACGAAGGTCACGCGGCGGAGGCCGAGCTCGCCCGCCATGTCTATCGCCTCGAGCCGCTGACCGGCGAGGCGACCATCGTGGCGGATGACTTCATCCGCCCCAACGGCCTCGCGTTGTCGCCGGACGAGCGTCGGCTCTACGTCGTCGATAGTGGCATCACCCACGGCGGCCCGTCGCATATCCGCGTCTTCGACGTCGAGGAGGGCCGCTTGCGCAACGGGCGGGTGTTCGCCGACGACTTCACGCCCGGCTTCACCGACGGACTCCGCTGCGACATCCAGGGCAACGTGTGGTGCAGCATGGGCTGGGCCGATCCGAACGAGGACGGCGTGCGGTGCTATGCGCCGGATGGCGACCTCATCGGCAAGATCCACCTTCCCGAAACCTGCGCCAACCTTTGCTTCGGCGGTAAGAAAAACCATCGGCTCTTCATGGCGGCCAGCACCTCGCTATATGCGGTGTATCTGAACACATCAGGTGCGGCGTAGGCTCGTCGCTACGATCCGGACCAGATTAGCCGCCGGTCGTCTCGACATCGCGACGGATGGCGAGACGGAGATCTCGGTCCTCAGCGCCGGTGCGTGCCGGCTTGGCTCGACCTTTTCGGGAAACGATCAGGCGGAGGTTTTCCGGCTGGAGTGCGGCAACCGATCCGGTCCAGAGGTGGCTCGGTCGAGACCGGACGCGCCGGTCGACCGAGCGGAGACCCGGGCGAGCAGTGTCGGCAATGCTGCCGGATGGTCTTCCAGACCGGGCATGAGCCTGGTGACGGCTTCGGTGCTTGCACTCGTGCGGACCAGATCCATCGCCAGCGTTACCTCGTCGACGGGCTGGGCGAAGAGGTGGCCTTGCAGCTCGTCGATACCGGCCGCGATGAGGAAGTCACGCTGCGCTTCGGTCTCCACTCCCTCTGCGGTCACCTGGAGCTTCATCGCGTGACCGAGCTGGATGATCGCCCGCACGATCGCGGCGGACTCGGCGCATTGGCCCATGCTGGCGACGAAGGTCTGGTCGATCTTCACGCGATCGACGGCGAAACGGCGGAGGTGGTGCAATGACGAGTAGCCGGTGCCGAAATCGTCGAGCGCGATGCACAGGCCAGCCGTTCTCAAGGCCAGGAGGCTCGACGTCGTGGGGCTGAGGTCGTCCAGCAGAGCGGTCTCGGTCACTTCCAGCTCCAGGCGGCTAGCCTCGACCGAGGAAGCCTGCAGCGCGACCAGGACCTCGGCCACGAACTCCGGCTGGCGAAGCTGCACGGGCGAGACGTTGACCGCGACGCTGAACCGGGGCCATCGCGCGGCGAAGCCCATGGCCTCGCGGATCACCCAGGCGCCGAGCGGCACGATCAGCCCGGTCTCCTCCGCGATCGAGATGAAGCGGTCGGGCATGATCAGTCCCTTGTGCGGGTGGTGCCAGCGCACGAGCGCCTCGACGCCCTTCACCTGACCATCCCGACCGACCTTGAGCTGATAGTGCAGCGACAGCTGGTCAGCGCCGTCCAGCGCGGCGCGAAGATCCGTCTCGAGCTCCGCACGGTCCTGACCGGCGCGGTCGAGCTCCTCGCTGAAGATCCGGTAACAGTCGCGACCGGCGGCCTTGGCGGCGTACAGGGCGATGTCCGCCTTGCGCATGACCTCGCTGGCCTCCGCATGACGGCCGCCGGTCAGTGCGACGCCGATGCTGGCGCTGACATGGGCCGGGCGCCGCGCGAGGTTGAACGGGGCCTTGGCCGCATCCGCTATGGCGGCGCACAGGGCTTGGACCTGTGCCAGGCCCGCTTCCCCGGTGACCAGCGCCGCGAATTCGTCGCCGCCGAAGCGTGCGACGAGCGCCTCGGCATCTTGGGCGACCGTCGCCAGGCGATGGCTGAAGGTGCGTAGCAGCTCGTCACCGGCTTGATGACCCAGGGTGTCGTTGACCTGCTTGAAGCGGTCGAGGTCCACGAAGAAGACGGCGCATGCCGAGCCGCCTTGCAGGCAGGAGGCGAGGCGACGCTGGAACAGTTCCCGGTTGATCAGGGAGGTCAGGGCGTCGTGGGTCGCGGCGTGCTCGACGGTGGCCTTTATCCGCCGCAGCCGCTGCGCCGTCCGCGCCTTCTCGCCCAGCGCGTTGTTCGCCGGCACGGCGACCAGGAACAGCGACACGAGGTAAGGCTGCAGCATGTCGGCGCGCAGGAACCGGCCGCTGGGCGACAGCCGCACGATCGGGCCATAGCCGTGAGCCGTGAGCGAGGAGGCGATGATGGAGACCAGGACCACCGAGGCCAGGACCCATTGCGCTCCGGCGCGGAAAGCCATGGCGACGAGCAACGGGTAGATCAGCAGGAACAGGGGCGAGCGCGAGGAGGAGAAGCTCACGACCGTCAGGAGGACCGTCAGGACGAGGAGCGTCCAGCGCTCGACCGGACCTGCGTCGCTCGAACTCTTGGTCCCGAGGCTCTTGACGACGAGCAGGATCGCCGGCGTCGCCAACAGCAGACCGAGGCCGTCGCACAGCGTCCATTGCAGCCAGTCGTTGATGATGCTCCCGTTCGCGGGCAGCTCCGGATGAGCGATCTCTCCGACGGTGGCCTCGGTGCCGGCCGACACGAAGGCGATGCCGGCGAACGTGGTCAGACGCCTGAAGCGCGTGAGATCGATGTCGGCGCCACAGAGCGACCGGGCGAGGAAGGCCGCCAGATAGCTGACGCCGACGTTCAGCGAGGAGTACATGAGGTTCTCGACGGGCGTATAGTCGATCACCCTGTTCAGCGCCAGGTTCATGCCGAAGCAGCCCAGCGTGGCGGGGATCGACAGTCTCCTGGGCAGGGTGAGGATCGCGACCACGATCGCGGCGTTGGCCGGCCAGAACGATACGTTCCTGATGGTGTCCTCGCACAGCAGGCGCATGACGAGGACCAGAGCAGCGAAAACGCCGACCAGCAGCGCCGCGACACCTATGCCTCGAGCCGGTTCAGCCGCGCGGTAAAGATGCCAACGGCGGTGCATTCTGCCTCGGGCTGATCAGGTCATCTTCAACGATCGCCGATCCTGGTTTCGATTTCGTAAATGGACACCACGCCGGCCATCGCGATCGACCTACGATCCTGGCGCAGGACCGCCCCTGTTCACGGGTTCGTGGTGTCCGGCGCGGTGGCTTGCCTGCACATCGCACTCAGGTTTGGATGACGATCCTTCGAACGGGCGACCGTCCTCGATGCTGACGTACGAGACGGCTCGTTCGAACCATCAACCGAAGAGCCGGCGCAAGAACCGTCTCGAGGATGCAGGACGGGGAGGATCTCGGCATGTCGATCATCGCGGCAGGCGCCACTACGGCACGTGCGCGGAACCATACGCTCATGCCACCGGCGCGATGGCTGATGGTGTGGCTGTGCTTCATGGCGCTGGCCGTCAACTACACCGATCGCGCCAACCTGGCCGTGGCGGCGCCCAGCATCAAGCAGGCGCTGCACCTCGACAGCACCACGATGGGCTTCCTGCTCGGCTCCTTCTTCTGGACGTACGCGATCATGCAGCTTCCGGCCGGCTGGCTGGTCGACCGTTTCGGCGCGCGCCTGATGTTCCCGATCGCGGTGTGCTGGTGGTCGCTGTTCACCGCCCTGACCGCGGTCGCGAACTCGGCGGCCGCCCTGTTCGGCTTCCGCCTGCTGCTCGGCGCAGGCGAGGCCGGCGGCTATCCGTCCTCCGCACGCGTCGTGGCACGCTGGTTCCCGCCGCATGAGCGCGGCATCGCCTCGTCGATCTTCGATTCCGGGTCGCGCGTCGGCAACCTGGTGGCGATCCCGCTCTGCGCCTGGCTGATCGGCGCGTTCGGCTGGCGTGCCTCGTTCGTCGTGACCGGGTTGCTCGGCTTCGTCTGGACCGCGGCCTGGCTCGCGATCTACCGCAAGCCCGAGCGCCATCCCGACGTCACGCCGGAGGCGCTGCGCGAGATCGAGCAGAGCCGCGCCGCACCCGCGGTCGGCGAGCCGAGAATAGGCTGGTCGTCGCTGTTCCGCTACCGCACGGTCTGGGGCATGATGATCGGGTTCTTCTGCCTCAACTTCGTCATCTACTTCTTCATTACCTGGTTTCCGACCTACCTGATGTCGGCGCGGCATTTCTCGCTCAAGCAGTTCGGCGTCCTCGGCCTGATACCCGGCCTGATCGCGGTGCCGGGCGGCTGGCTCGGCGGCTTCACCTCGGACTGGCTGTATCGCCGCGGCTGGAGCCTGACGGCGGCGCGCAAGACCTGTCTCGTGGGCGGCATGCTGCTGTCGTCCGTCATCACCTTCGCCGCCGTCGTGCCGGAAGCCTGGATGGCGCTGGCACTGTTCGGCGTCGCCTACGCGTCGCTCGCCTTCACGGCCGCGAGCATCTGGTCGCTGCCCGGCGACGTCGCGCCCACGCGGGCCCATGTCGCTTCCATCGGCGGCATTCAGAACTTTGCCTCCAACCTCGCCGGCGTCGTCACCACGAGCTTCACCGGCTTCATGCTGACCATCACCCACGGCTCGTTCGTCATTCCGCTCGCCACCGCCGGCCTGCTGTGCCTGTTGGGTGCCGCGAGCTACCTCTTCATCGTCGGGCGGATCGAGCCTCTGCCGGTCATCCAGACGGCCGGCTAGAGTGCCGGGAATTGCGTCGTCACCAGGCACTGGGCGCCGATGCCGTCACCTCGTCCGTAGTAGCCGGCCTGGTAGGTCGTGACCTGCTTGATGCTGATCCGGTTCCTGTCGATGGAGAGCAGCGAGGCCAGCCGGATGGTCATCTTCTCGTGGTTCGGTCCGATCTCGGGCGCGTCGGTGAGGATGGTGAGATCCAGATGTACGATGCGGCCGCCCTTCATCGACACCAGCGAGACCGCCTGCCTGACGAAGAAGTCGGAGGTCTTGCCGCGAAAGCCGGGCATGTCCGGCTGGAAGTGCGTGCCCTGCGCGGTGCTGCCCACGGTTCCGAGCAAGGCGTCGGTCACGGCGTTGAGGGGGATGTCGGCGTTGTGGTTGCGCATGATCCCACGATGATGCGGGATCGGGATGCCGCACATCACCACGTGGTCGCCCGTGCCGAAGGCGTGGAAATCGAAGCCCCAGCCGACGTGGTTCTCCTGACGTCCGCGCTGCAGGATGATCTCGGCGCGTGCCAGGTCACGTTCCGTGGTGATCTTGAAGTTGTCGTCGCTGCCCTCGATGATCGCGACCTTCAGCCCGTACTTCTCGATGACCATCGAGTCGTCGGTGAGATCGGCGTGGATCGGGTTGCTGTAATGAACCTCTTCATGGGCCTTGAGGATCTCCGCGAAGTGGAAGCCCTGCGGGGTTTGGGCACGCCATGTGTTGGAGCGATCGACGGTGCCCTCGATGAAGCCGTTGACGCATCGCTTCAGCGTGTCGGGAACGCTCAGGCCGGTGACGACCGCCGGGCCATCGTCCAGCGCCGCGATGACCGCGCTGATGGTGTCCTGCTCGACGAAGGGACGCACCGCGTCGTGGATGATGACCTTGTCCGGCGGCTGGGCGGCGATGCTCTCGAGGCCGAAGCGGACAGATTCCTGTCGCGTGTTTCCGCCGATCACCGGCGCGGGAAGCGACAGACCGGCCGTCGCCTCTTCGTAGAGGTCGCGGTCGGCCGGATGGATCACCGACTGGACGCGGCTGATCTCCGGATGACGCAGGAACGCCAGCAGCGTGTGGCGGATGACGGGCATGTTGTCGAGGCTGCGATACTGCTTGGGGATGGGGCCGCCCATGCGGCGCCCACGCCCGGCGCCGACGATGATCACTGCTGTCATACTGCTCGTCCGATTTCTGCCGAAGTGCAAACTCAACTGGAGGCTCGCGCCCATCTATCCCGAGTCACGCCGGGACGTCCAAGATGGCCGGCGCGTCCACCTGTAGGTCAGCCATGCGCCTGATCCCGCTCTCGATCCTGCCGTCTCCGACCCATGCGCCCGTGCCGCCCACCGCTTTGAACGGACCGGCGCCCTTGGTCGCCACACCGATCGCGGCGCCTGATCTATCACAGCCGGATGAGCGCGAAAAATAACCGCGGGTCGGGGCGCCGCGTCCGAGATCATAAGTCGTCCGGAAGCCACGAGAGTCCCGGTCCGTCTCTCGTGTGGCAGACCAACTCCTTGATTCAGCGAGAAAAATGAGCGTAGGATCGGCGCGGGATCAGCCCTCGCGGGGCATGACCTGGGAACACGAGCTTGGCTAAGCCCAGAGACGCGCAGTACAATCGTCATGCCAAGATCGACGTAGATGGCAACGACAACGGCGTGAAGACGCGCGTGGCGTGGCTGTACTACATGGAAGGTCTGACCCAGGACGCGATCGCCGAGAAGCTGGGGATCAGCCGCCTTCGCGTCCTGAAGATGCTCGCGACGTGCAGGCAGGACGGAACCGTCCAGATCCGCGTGACGTCGAAGCTGGTCACCTGCGTCTCCCTGGAGCGTCAGCTCGAGACCAGCTTCGGCATCACCCAGGTCATCGTCATTCCCTCTCCGGAGGCGGAGGAGAAGCTTCCGGCCCTGCTCGGTGCGACGGTCGGCGCCTACCTGAACGACACCTTGCGGAACGGCATGCGCGTGGGCCTGGGCTGGGGCAACACGCTGCGGCACAGCCTCACCAGCATCTCGCAGAGAACGCTTCAGGAGCTGAGCGTCGTCTCCATGCTCGGGAGCCTGACCCGCGCCGCCGGCGTCAACCCCTCGGAATTCGCCTGGCGGTTCGCCGACCTGTTCGGCGCCGACTGCTACATGATGGCAGCCCCGGTCTACGCGCCGGACGAGGCCACGCACGCGGCCCTGCTCGCGCACCCCGGGATCGACGAGGTGTTCAGGCTGGCGCGGCGGATCGACCTCGCGCTGGTGAGCGTGGGCGACCTGTCGCCGAACTCGACGATCGCGAGCCTGGACCTGATCCCGCTCGACCAGCTGGAGCAGCTCCGGCGCGCCGGCGCGGTCGCGGACGTGCTGTGCCGCTTCGTGAACGCCGCCGGCAAGGTGATCGACCACCCTCTCAACCGCCGTGTCGTCGCGGTCGACCCGGTTCAGCTGCGTCACACGCCCAAGCTGGTGCTGGCCTCCGGAGGCTGGAGCAAGGTCCAGGCGCTGCTCGCGGCGATCCGGCTGCTGAACCCGAGCGTCCTGATCACCGACGAGTATGCGGCCCAGGGGCTGCTCGCGATGCTCCCCCTCGCCGAGCTCGAGGTGGGCTAGCCAGGAACGGCGAGCCCGCGCTCAGGCCGCCTGGTGGCCCGTGCCGAACTCGGTGACCGTCTTCTTCGCGCGCGCGATGAGCGAGGGGCTCATGCTGAGCTCGGTGACACCCCAGGACAGCAGTTTCGGTATCAGGGACGGGTCTCCCGCCGCCTCGCCGCAGACGCCGACCCAGATGCCGGCGTCGCGTGCTCCCCTGCAGGCGAGCTCGATCATGCGCAGCACCGCCGGATGATCAGCGCGGTTGAGCCGTGCCAGCCGCGCGTTGGTGCGATCGGCGGCCATCGTGTACTGGGTCAGGTCGTTGGTGCCGATCGAGAAGAAATCCACGTGCTCGGCCAGTTCGGCCGCACACAGCGCGGCCGCCGGGGTCTCGATCATGATGCCGAGCTCGATCGGCCCGGTATCCTGCCGCTCCGCCTCGAGGGCGCGCCGGCAGGCCTCCAGCCGCGATTTTGCCGCCACCACCTCGGCGACGTCGCTGATCATCGGAAACATCACGCGAAGCCGGCCGTGAGCGGCCGCCCGGAGCAGGGCGCGGAGTTGCGGATCGAACAGATCCGGCCGATCGAGGCACATGCGTATGCCACGCCAGCCGAGGAAGGGATTGGCCTCGGGCTCGCACTTCACGCCGGGAAGAGGCTTGTCGCCGCCGATATCGAGTGTCCGGATCAGGACCGGATGCGGCGCGAAGGCGGTCAGCACGCGGGCGTAGATGCGGAACTGCTCCTGCTCGGTCGGAAGTGCCGCGCCGCGCATGAACATGAACTCGGTGCGGAACAGACCGACCCCCATCGCACCCGATCGCAGCGCGATCTCGATCTCGTTCGCCGCGCCGATGTTGGCCGCGACCTCGATCAGCGCGCCGTCCCGGGTGCGCGGCTCGATATGCGCGAACGACTCCATCTCTCGCCGCGACTCGAGCGCCGCGGCGAGACGTGCGCGATACGTCTCCTGCAGGGCCTCATCCGGGTTGAGGATGGCGAAACCCTCGGTGCCGTCGAGGATGATCGTCTTCGCCTCACGGAGGTCGGCCTCCGAGGCTCGTACTCCGACGACGGCGGGGAAACCGAGTGCCCTGGCGATGATCGCGACGTGCGAGGCGTTCGCGCTCGCCGACAAGCTCGGCCTGTCGGCCAGACGTGTCGGCAGCCGCGCGAGATCGAGTGCCGAGAGATGTCCGGCGACCAGCACCGACGGCTCCGACAGCTCTCCCAGATCGACGCCGCGTCGCCCGAGCAGGATCCCCGCGATCTGCCGGGCGATGCCGCGCACATCGTCTGCCCGCATGCGGAAATAGGCGTCGTCGATCCCGGCGAAGCGGTCCGCGAGTTCCGA
This sequence comes from uncultured Acetobacteraceae bacterium, assembly GCA_964245685.1. Taxonomy (GTDB): domain Bacteria; phylum Pseudomonadota; class Alphaproteobacteria; order Acetobacterales; family Acetobacteraceae; genus Lichenicoccus. The sequence goes on from CAXTOE010000044.1 coordinate 12,459, forward strand.
GCCGACCTGCATCGTCGAGGATGCCGCATCCTGATGTTCCGCGATGCGCTGCTCGATCGGGCTCAGCAGCTCGACGTCCTGCGCGAGCTCCCGGATCGCCGCGAAGACCTGGGCCTCGGTGGTCTCGCTTCCGTCCGCATCGCAGGCCCGCGCGCGCGCGGCATCGAGAGTGGCGCAG
>CAXTOE010000045.1:0-4628 GCA_964245685.1 uncultured Acetobacteraceae bacterium
GGCGGTGCTGCGCGTCGAGGGGCGGCCGCCGCACCTCTCGCGACACCAGCTGATCTCGACCCGACCCTGCTCGACGACGAGGAGTGCCGCGAGCTCGCCGACTGGATCGCGCTGCACAAGCGGCTGCGGCCGCTGCTGCATGGCGGCCTGCACCAGGCGCGGCCGAGCGGCGGAGGGCGCTCGCTGCGCGGCGTGGTGGCGCCGGATCGCCGGCATGCCGCCTTCCTGGTGGCGCAGGAGCGCACCGACGCCGCGCGCGCCGCGCCGCTCGTCGTGCCGGGGCTCGACCCGTCGCTCTCCTACCGGCTGCAGGCGCCGCCGCCGCAGCGGCTCGAGCTGCGGCTGTCGGCCTCGCAGGCAGCCCTGTTCGCGGACGGGCTGGTGCTGCCGGGGGCGCTGCTCGGGGATGTCGGCATCGCCCTGCCGGAGATGCAGCCGGAGACGGCGCTGCTGCTGGAGCTGTCGGCCGTTGCCTGAGTCCCCGATATCCGGGCCCATAACCGGAGGAGCCGTCATGCTGGGTGTCTGCTACTATCCCGAGCACTGGCCGGAGGCGTGGTGGGAGCAGGATGCGCGCGCGATGCGCGAGTCCGGCATCAGCCACGTGCGCATCGCCGAGTTCGCCTGGAGCCGGATCGAGCCGGAGCCGGGCCGCTTCGACTGGGCCTGGCTCGACCGCGCCATCGCGGTGCTGGGCGATGCCGGGCTGCGCGTGGTGCTGGGCACGCCGACGGCGACGCCGCCGAAGTGGCTCGTCGACCGCGAGCCGGGCATCCTGCCGGTGGGCGAGGACGGCCGTACGCGCGGCTTCGGCTCGCGCCGCCACAGCAGCTTCTCGTCAGATGCCTGGATCGGCGAGAGCCGGCGCATCGTGACCGCGATGGCCGAGCGCTACGGCGACGTGTCGGCGGTGGTCGGCTGGCAGATCGACAACGAGTTCGGCTGCCACGACACAGTCCGCTCGTACGGGCCGGAGGACCTGCGCGCGTTCCGGCTCTGGCTCGAGCGCCGCTACGGCAGCGTCGAGCGGCTGAACCGCGCCTGGGGCGGCGTGTTCTGGTCGGCCGAGCTGCGCGGCTTCGACGAGGTGGCGCTGCCGGCGGGCGCCGTGACCGAGACGGCGCCGGCGGCGCGGCTGGATTTCCAGCGCTTCAGCTCCGACCAGGTGCGCGAGTACTGCCGGATGCAGGCCGCCATCCTGCGCGCCCACTCGCCCGGCCGCTTCGTCACCCACAACTTCATGGGCCGCTTCACCGAGTTCGACCATCACGCGGTCGGCGGCGAGCTCGACTTCGCGAGCTGGGACTCCTATCCGCTCGGCTTCACCGAGCAGTTCCCCTTCGACGAGGCCGAGCGCGCGCTGTTCACCGAGACCGCGCACCCCGACATGGCGGCGTTCCACCACGACCTGTATCGCGGCATCGGGCGCGGCCGGTTCTGGATCATGGAGCAGCAGCCCGGGCCGGTGAACTGGGCGCCGTGGAACCCGGTGCCGAAGCCCGGCATGGTGCGGCTGTGGAGCTGGGAGGCGTTCGCGCACGGCGCCGAGCTGGTCAGCTACTTCCGCTGGCGGCAATGCCCGTTCGGCCAGGAGCAGATGCATGCCGGGCTGCAGCGGCCGGACCGCTCGCGCTCGGCCGGCGGCGGCGAGGCGCTGCAGGTCGCGGCCGAGCTGCGGGTGGTGCGCGAGCTGCCGCCGAGCCGCGCCGCCGCGGTGGCAATGGTGTTCGACTACGAGGCCGCCTGGATCATCGGCACGCAGCCGCAGGGTGCCGACTTCCGCTATCTCGAGCTGTGCTTCCGCTGGTACGAGGCGGTGCGTCGGCTGGGGCAGGATGTCGACCTGGTGGCCCCTGGCGCGTCGCTCGCCGGCTATCGCGCGGTGCTGGTGCCGAGCCTGCCGCACCTCTCGGACGCCGCACTGGCCGCACTGCGCGACAGCGATGCCACGGTGCTGATCGGCCCGCGCACCGGCTCCAAGACCGCCAGCCTCGAGATCCCCGCCGCGCTGCCGCCGGGACCGCTGCAGGCGCTGATCCCGTTGCGCGTCACCGAGGTCGCCTCGCTGCGGCCTGGCCTGTCGCACCGCGTCGCCGGATCGCTGGCGGGGGCGGCGCTGCGCTGGCGCGAGCGGGTCGAGACACCATCCGACGTGCTCGCCCGCTTCGAGGACGGCGCGCCGGCGGTGATCGAGGCCGGCCGCTTCACCTACCTCGCCTGCTGGCCGGATGCGGCGTTGCTGGAGGCGTCGGTGCGTCACGTGCTGGCGGCCGGCGGCCTGGAGCCGATGGAGCTGCCCATCGGCGTGCGGCTGCGACGACGTGGCGATACCGCGTTCGCCTTCAATTACGGGCCGCACGCCTGGACCCTGCCGGAGCCGGCCGGCGGGGACGACGGCGCGCGGACGTTCCTGATCGGCGGCCCGACGATCGGGCCGCAGGATCTCGCCTGCTGGCGCATCGGCCCCGAAACGGCTTGATCGGGCCGCTATTCGATCCGAAGCGAGCGCAGCACCTTGACCGTCACGCGAGCCGATGGAAGCCTGCATAGTTACGATTCTGATACGCCCAGCCATCTCGAAGCGCGTCGAGTCGGTCGAGCCTCGATGAAGCACCGGAGGAAATCATGACCAAAGCCCCGACCAAGACGACGGCCGCGACGAAGAAGCCGAAGGCCGAGACCAAGACGCCGCCGCCGAAGGCCGCCGCGGTCGAGAAGCCGAAGACCGGCCACAAGCCGAATGCGCTGCAGCAGCCGCTCAAGGTCTCGGACGACCTGGCGACGGTGGTGGGCAGCGGGACCATGGCGCGCGGCGAGGTGGTCAGCAAGGTCTGGGAATACATCAAGTCGCACAAGCTGCAGAACCCCGCCGACGGCAGGGAGATCCTCGCCGACGACAAGCTGAAGAAGGTGTTCGGCAAGGACAAGGTCACCATGTTCGAGATGAACAAGCTGCTCGCCCAACACCTCAAGTAGGCATCCCGGCCGGGCAGGCCGCACAGGCCTGCGCACGGTGCGGTCCTCGGCGGCGGTGGCCATCGTTGCCGCCGCCGGCGGTCATCCTGCCGGCCATCGACCGCCGCTGCTGCCTCATGCGGTGGCGGTGCGCGCGATCTCCGGCTCGAGGCCCGTGACGAAGCCCTCCATCGTCGGCTCTGCCATGTCGACCGCCTTCGCCCCGCCGCGCGATCCAGCACCCGCGGCTCCACCCCGGAGGGCCGCGGGTGCGGCCGCGCGTTGGCGACGTCGAAGAGGCCGAGATGCAGGTTGCAGATGCCGCTCGGGCTGCCGTCCTTGTCGAGGAACTCCTGACCCGGCACCATGCGGTGATAGACGCCCTGGGGCCGCGGGTCGTCCTGCCAGCCGAACGCCTCGGCGTAGAAGCGGCCCGCGGCGGCGGGATCGTCCGACGCCAGGTCGACGAAGATCAGCGTGTTCGGGTAGGGCATCGCGCGCTCCTCAGTAGGGGCGGTCGCCCTTGACCCAGAGCCGGTGCATGGTGCGGATGTAGCGCGTGTCGTCGAACAGCGTGCCGGTGTGCAGCGTGCAGCGATTATCCCACATCAGGATGTCGCCGACCCGCCAGCGGTGACGGTGAACGAAGCGCTCCTGCGTCAGGAACTCCACCAGCTCGTCGAGCAGGCCGAGGTCGGACGGGTCCGGTTGGCCGATGATCTCGGTGACGGTGCCGGTCGAGACCCACAGCGCGCGCCGGCCGTCCGCCGGATGGGTGCGGATCAGCGGGTGCACCACGTCGGGGTTGTCGCGCTTCTGCTGCTCGCTCAGCGTCAGCCGGCCATGCTCGCGCGTCTCCATGAAGTGGCGGTAGCTGTGATGCAGCGCCAGGCCGTCGAGCTGTGCCCGACGCGCCGGCGGCAGCGCCTGGTAAGCGGCGCAGCCATCGGCGATCAGCGTGTCGCTGCCCTCCGGCGGCACCTCCACCGCGTAGAGCATGGTGCACATCACCGGCCGCTCGCGATACGAGTAGTCGGTGTGCCAGCCGACGCCGTCGTTATGGGCGCCGATCGGCCGCCCATCCTCGATCCGGTTCGACAGCACGTAGATCTCCGGGTGGCCGGGCAGGGTGTACTGCTGCAGCGTGTGGCCCTCCGGCTCACCGAACAGGCGAACGAAGCGGAGCAGGTCCTCGGGCGTCATCGACTGGTCGCGCAGCAGGATCGCGCCGTGCCGGTGGAACGCCTCGACCACGCCGGCCAGCGTGGCCGCATCGGCGTGCGCCGCATCGACATCGGCGATCTCGGCGCCGAAGCCCGGTTTCAGCGGCGAGATCCGCAGCGGAATCTTGATCGTGTCTGTCTGCATGGATGGACGCCTGTCCTGCTTTCGTGAGCGCAGCCTAGTCGCTTCCCCCGCCGCGCGCTTGCCTCCATGCGGCCGCGGACTAGCATCAGCCCGAACAAGTGCCGTGCGTGCAGCGGCAAGACGATGTCGCGCCGCGCCTCTAGCCTGTCGCCGTCTTCAGGAGTGCCAGCCCATGACCCGCATGCCGGTCGTCTTCTTCGGCCATGGCAGCCCGATGATCGCGCTCGAGACCAACGATACCACGCGCCGCTGGGCGGCCATCGCGCGCGCGCAAGACCAGCGGTTAGGCCCACCGCCGCGCCTCC
>CAXTOE010000045.1:4638-12608 GCA_964245685.1 uncultured Acetobacteraceae bacterium
ATCGACGAGGGGTTCGGCCGACCGACGGCGATCCTGTGCATCTCGGCGCACTGGCTGACCCGCGGGATCGCGGTCACCGCGATGCCGGCGCCGCGCACCATCCATGATTTCGGTGCCTTCCCGCAGGCGCTGTTCGACGTGCGGTATCCCGCACCCGGCGACCCGGCGCTGGCGCGCCGGGTGCGCGACCTGCTCGCGCCGCTGCCGGTGACGCTGGACGAGGCGCAGTGGGGGCTCGATCACGGCGCCTGGTCGGTGCTGATGAAGACGTATCCCGACGCCGACGTGCCGGTGGTGCAGCTCGGCATGGATGCCGAGCGGCCGCCTTCCTGGCACTACGCGATCGGGCAGCGCCTGCGGCCGCTGCGTGACGAGGGGGTGCTGATCGTCGGCACCGGCAACGTGGTGCACAACCTGTCCCGCATGGACTGGCAGCGGCGCGACGCGCCACCCTTCGACTGGGCGCGACGCTTCCACGACCACGTGCACGACGCCATCCTGCACGACCGGCCGCAGGTGGCGATCGACTTCGCCGCACTGGGCGAGGACGCGCGCGCCGCGGTGCCGACGCCCGAGCATTATTGGCCGCTGCTCTACGTGCTGGGTGCCCGCGCCGCCGGCGACGTGCCGCGCTTCGGCCCCGACCACCTGGAACACGGCTCGCTGAGCATGCTCAGCGTGGTGCTGGGGCCGGAGCGGGCCGCCATCGCCGCCTGAACCGACGCACCGCCGCACGCACCCCAAACGCACGCACGGAGAGAGCCATGCCGCTGATCTGTCGCTCCGCCGAGCGCCGCCCCGACACCCTGCCGGGGGCGCTGCACACCCTGCACGCGACACCGCGCACGGTGCACTGGGGCTACTTCGATCCGGCCCTGGCGCCGGCGCTGCGGGTGCGCAGCGGCGACCTGGTGCAGGCCCAGGCGGTGAGCCACCATGCGGGCGACGCACCCGAGCTGATGATGGACGATGCGATCGAGCGCATCTTCAGCGAGATCCCCGCCGCCGACCGCCACCCGGGGGTGCACATCATGACCGGGCCGATCCTGGTCGAGGAGGCGCGGCCCGGCGACATGCTGGAGGTGCGCTACCTGCGCATGACGCCGCGGCTGCGCTACGGCTCCAACCTCGCCGCCAACTGGGGCTACCTCTACCGCGAGTTCGGCCAGAAGGAGCGCGTCACCATCTTCGAGCTCGACGAGGACGCGCTGACCGCCCACGCGCTCTACGCCTACGACTTCCCGGGCACCTACCTGGTCCCCGGCACCGTCACGCGCTGCCCGGCCTGCGACCGGCAGACGGCCCTGCAGGGCGTGCGCGTGCCGGTGCGGCCGCATCTCGGCACCGCCGGGGTGGCACCCGACATCCCCGGCCGCACCAGCACCATCCCGCCGGGGCTGCACGGCGGCAACATCGACAATTGGCGCATCGGCGCCGGGGCGACGATGTTCTACCCGGTGGCGGTCGACGGCGCGCTGTTCTCGATCGGCGACCCGCACATCTCCCAGGGCGACGGCGAGATCTCCGGCACCGCGATCGAGGCCTCGCTCGACGTGCTGATGCAGATCGTGCTGCGCCGCGACTTCAGCTTTCCCTCGCCCCTGCTGGAGACGCCGAAGCACTGGATCGTGCACGGCTTCCACGAGGACCTGAATCAGGCGATGCGCCACGCCGCCACCGACATGCTGGAGCTGCTGGTCGAGCATCGCGGGCTCAGCCGCAACGACGCCTACGCGCTGATGAGCGTGGCGGCGGATTTCGGCGTGACGCAGGTGGTCGATGGGCGGCAGGGCGTGCATGCGCGGATCGGGCGCGACATCTTCGGGGGGATGCAAGGCCAGGGCCCTGCCCTGGACCCGCTCAAGGCGGCGCCTTGAGAATCCTCTGATGGCACGGGTGGTGCTGGGGGTTTTGCTGGCGATGCTCTGCGGCGGTGCGGCGCCGGCACGCGAGCCGCTGCGCTTCGAGATGGGGTGGCTGCCGCAGGCGGACTTCGGCGGCTTCTACGCGGCCGCCTCCGCCGGGCTGTACGCGCGCGCCGGGCTCGACGTGGCGCTGCTGCCGGGCAGTCCGCAGAACGGCGGCATCATGACGCTCGCGACCGGCGGCTACGACTTCGTGCGCATCTCCAACAGCGGCGTCGCCCTGAGCATGGCGGCGGCGGGGCTGCCCTACGTCGTGGTCGCCGCGATCTACCAGAAGGACCCCACCGTGATCATCGCCCATGCCGGCACCGGAGCCCCGACCTCGCTGGCGGGGCTGCGCGGCAGGCCGATCATGATCAGCCCGGAGGCGCGGGACAATTACTGGGCGTTCCTGAAGCAGCGCTACGGCTACGACGACGGCCAGATCCGGCGCTACACCGGCAACGACGCCATCTTCATCGCCGACCCCCACCTCGCCCAGCAGGGCTACCTGACCAACGACGTGCAGCGCCTGCGACGCGAGGGCGTGCCGATCCGGCCGTTCCTGCTCGCCGATGCCGGCTACAGCGCCTACGGCACGCTGATCGCGGCGCGGCGCAGCCTGGTCGAGCAGCGCCCCGAGCTGGTGCAGCGCTTCCTCGACGCCTCCCTGATCGGCTGGTGCCGCTACCTGCACGGCGCCCACGCCGGCGCCGACGCGCTGATCCTGCGCGGCAATCCGGACTACACCCAGCAGGCCGCGGACGACGCGGTGGCGGCGATCCGGTCGTACGGGCTGGTGGAGGGCGGTGACGCCGCGGCCTCCGGCATCGGCAGCATGAGCCAGGCGCGCTGGCAGAGCTACCTGGACCAGATGGCGCCGACCGGGCTGTATCCACGGCTCGATCTCGCCGGCGTCTACACCACGCGCTTCCTGCACGGCACGCGCTGCATGCCGGCGCGGGCGCCATGATCGGTCGCACGATGCTGCCCACCACGCTGCCCGACCCGCTCCCCGAGCCTCCGGTGCTGTCGGTGCGCGGCCTGTGCAAGCGCTACCGCGGCGGTGCCGCGGTGCTCGATGGGGTCGATCTCGAGGTGCGCCGCGGCGAGTTCGTCAGCCTGGTCGGTGCGTCGGGTTGCGGCAAGTCGACGCTGCTGCGCCTGCTGGCCGGGCTGGGCCGGCCGACCTCGGGACGGATCGAGTGGCCGTGGCGCACCGGTGACGCTGATCGACCGAGCGCGGCGCCCGACCTGGCGCTGGTGCCGCAGGAGCCGACGCTGCTGCCGTGGCGGCGGGTGTTCGACAACGTGCAGCTGCCGCTCCGGCTCGCGGGGGAGACCAGGCGCGCCTCCCGCCCGCGGGTGATGGCGGCTCTCGAGTCGGTGGGGCTGGCGGAGGTCGCGGCCGCCTTCCCGCGCCAGCTCTCCGGCGGGATGAAGATGCGGGTCTCGATCGCGCGCGCCCTGGTCTGCGCGCCGCGCGTGCTGCTGCTGGACGAGCCGTTCGCCGCCCTCGACGAGGTCACCCGCAACCGGCTGAACGACGACCTCCTGGCGCTGTGGCGCGACCGCGGCCTGACCGTCATCCTGGTCACCCACAGCGTCCCGGAGGCGGTGCACCTGTCGACGCGCATCCTGGTGCTGCGCGGTCCGGGCGGCCTGCACGAGGTGAGTATGCCCGACCGGCCGCCCGATTGGGGCCCCGACCGGGGTGCCGGGCGGCTGCGCGGCTCGCGCGAGGCGGCATCGGCGATCGCCCGGGTGTCCAGGGCGCTGCGCGAGTCCGGTGCCGCACCCGGGCTCGTGCCATGAGCGAGGACGGCCTGCTCGACGACCCGCCGCCCTGGTTCCGGGTGCTGGTGCCGGTCGGCTTCGCGGTGCTGCTGCTGCTGCTGTGGGAGGCGCTGGTGCGGCTCGGCCACGTCTCGCCGCTGCTGCTGCCGCCGCCCTCCGCGGTGCTCGCCGACCTCTATGACGACCGGGGATCGCTGGTCTCGTCGCTGCTGAACACGCTGGCGGTGACGCTCGAGGCGCTGCTGGCCTCGACTGCGATCGGCATCGCCCTGGCGGTGGCGCTGTTCCGCTCCCGGCTGTTCGAGCTCGCGGTCGGGCCGCTGATGGTGATCCTGCAGGTCACGCCCGTGGTGGCGATCGCGCCGCTCATCCTGGTCTGGATCGGGCTGGACCACGTGGCGCTGGCGCTGCTCGCGCTGGCGACCCTGATCGCCTTCTTCCCGGTGCTGTCCAACACGCTGCTCGGGCTGAAGAGCGTCGATCGCGACCTGCAGGACCTGTTCACGATGCGGCGCGCCACCGGCTGGCAGCGCCTGCTGCTGCTGGAGCTGCCGAGCGCGCTGCCGTACATCCTCGGCGGCGTGCGGATCGCAGGCGGCCTCGCCCTGGTGGGCGCGGTGGTGGCCGAGTTCGTCGCCGGGTCCGGGACCGCGACCGGGCTTGCCTGGCGGATCATGGAAGCCGCCGACCGGCTCAACACGCCGCGCATGTTCGCCGCCCTGTTCCTGCTCGCCCTGCTCGGGATCGCTATCTCTGGCTGCCTGACGCTGGTGCAGCATCTTTGCCTGCGCCACTGGCACGATAGCGCGGCGCGGCCGGAACGCTGAGGCGACGCAGGGTTTCGTCAGGGAGATCGAGATGCTGGACCCACCACAGATCGACGGGCCGACGGCCGGCCTGCGCACGCGATCCGTCGGGCGCGGCCTCGGTGTCGAGGTGCTCGACGTCGACCTCTCCCGACCATCCGATCCGCTGTGGCACGGCATCGCGGCGCTGCACGCGGCGAACAGCCTGGTGCTGGTCCGCGGCCAGTCGATCGGTGCCGCGGACTACGTCGCACTCGGCCGCCGCCTCGGTGAGCTGATGCCGCACACCAGGCTGGAATACACCGTGCCCGGACAGCCGGAGATCTACGTGCTGTCGAACAAGAAGCTGGACGGGCAGCCGATCGGCGTCCATCTCGACGGCCTCGGCTGGCACTCCGACGGCACCTACCTGCGCCGCCCGCTCGCGGCAACCCTGCTGCACGCGCTCGAGGTGCCTCCGGAGGGCGGCGACACGCTGTTCGCCGACAGCTGTGCCGGCTTCGCGGCACTCGACCCGGAGGAGCAGCGTCGGCTGGAGGGGCTGCGGGTGGTGTACAGCTTCGCCTACCTGATGCGGAGCCGCTTTCCCGACTACGTCGTCAGCCAGCAGCAGCACGACGAGAACCCGGAGGTCTCGCATCCGCTGGTGCTCGCCCGGCCCTCGGACGGGCGACGCGGACTCTACATGAGCAACGGCAGTGCCAGGGGCATCGAGGGAATGCCCGACGAGGAGGGGCGGGCGTTGCTGGCCCGGCTCACCGACTTCGTCACCGCCGAGCGCTTCGTCTACCGACATCGCTGGCGTGCCGGCGACATCGTCATCTGGAGCAACCTCTGCACGCTGCACTCCGCGACGCTGTACGACGACCGGCGCTACGAGCGGCATCTGCATCGGCTCTGGGTCAGGGTGCCAGAGCTTAAGCCGGAGCTGGTATAGCGACCGGGATCGGCGGCGGCGTGGGGGTTCCGCGTAGATCGGCTAATTTCGTTCAATTTTATGATCCGTGGTGCAAGATCGAGACATCGCGATCCATGCATCATTCCGAACCCGACCGGCCGTCTCGGCGCGCACTTCATCAGGGAGCTTCCATGGCCGAGCCTTTCAGGACACGTCGCAGCAAGATCGTCCTCCATGGCGTCTACGGCTTCCTGCTCTTTCCCGTACTCGCGCAGGGTCAGACCCCGGCCACCTTGCCCTCCGGCGCCGCGGCCCCGGCACGGCAGCAGCCTGCGGGCACGCCGCCGCTCGGGACCGTCGAGCAGGTGACCGTGACCGCGCTGCGCCAGAAGACCAACCTGCAGAAGACGCCGGTCGCCGTCACGTCGATCTCGTCGGCGGCGCTCGACCGCTCGAACATCACCAACCTTGCAGGGCTGAACGGCATCGTTCCGGGCCTGTCCATCACCAAGGCCGCCGGATTCGAGAACCTCATCAACATACGCGGCGTCGGTTCGGCCACGCCGGAGAACGCCCTGGTGACCCAGCCGGGCGTGTCGCAGTTCATCGACGGCGTCTATATCGCCAACACGATCTCGCTCGACCAGACCCTGTTCGACCTCGACCGCATCGAGGTGCTGCGCGGTCCGCAGGGCACGCTGTACGGACAGAGCTCGACCGGCGGCGTCATCAACCTGGTGACGAACCAGCCGGTGCTCGGGCAGTACAGCGGCCACGCCGATTTCGGCATCGGCAACTACGACCTGTTCCGCGAGCGCGCCGCGGTGAACGTGCCGATCTCGGATCAGGTCGCGGTGCGGCTGTCGTTCCAGAAATACGACCATAGCGGCTTCGGCGAGTCCGTCGACATCCCGAACTACCAGCTTGACGACGCGCACGACACCAGCGGCAAGGTCGCGATCCTCTACAGGCCCTCGGACAACTTCTCCGCCACCTTCACGGCGCAGTGGTACGGATCGGACCAGGACGGTGCCGAGCAGAAGAACATCCTCGACCCCGATCCCGACCCGCGCCGGGTCAACCAGGACTACCCGTCCAGGTTCGACCTCGAGACGTCGCTGTACCACCTCAACCTGGAATGGACGCTGCCGTGGGCGACGCTGCGCTCGGTGACCGCCTATCAGAACCTGACCAACAAGCAGTCGGAGGACAGCTCGCGTCTGTCCTACGCGATCCTGCACTCCTACGACGACGTCGCCGCCTGGAACACGTTCATGCAGAACTACAGCGAGGAGCTCGACATCGAGTCCCATCTCGGCCACCGGCTCGACTGGATCGGCGGCCTGTTCCTGACCAAGCAGCGCAGCGAGCAGTTCGTCGCCGAGTTCGAGGGCAAAGATCCCAATCCCGACCTCACGATCGGCCCCGACATCGAGACCAGCCCGCCGCCCAACCTCGCCTACGGCAACGTCACCACCGTCAACCGCGAGTCCGTCGCACCCTTCGTGCAGGCCACCGTGCACTTCACGCCGAGGCTGCGCCTGACCGGCGGCATCCGCTACAACTACGACCACTACAACGATTTCGACTTCAACTTCGCCGCATCCGGCATCAGCCGCGCGAACACGCTGTACCAGACCAATCGCACCACCGGGAACATCAACCTCCAGTACGACCTGACGCCAAGCAACCTGCTGTACGGCAGCGTGACCGAGGGCTACAAGCCGGGCGGCGTGAACGGCAACGAGGAGTCCAAGGTGGTCGGGCTCACCTTTCTGCCCGAGGACATCACCGCCTTCGAGATCGGCTCCAAGAACCGGCTGCTACAGGACCGCATCCGCCTGAACGTCGCTGCGTTCTTCTACGACTATCGCGACCTGCAATATATCGAGACCGATCCGGTTCCGTTCGCCTACGGCATCGCCAACGTGCCCAACACGCATATCTGGGGCGGCGAGGCCGAGGCGTCGTATCGGGCGCTGCAGGGCCGGCTGCGCTTCAACGGCCAGCTGACGCTCGAGGACGGCAAGATGATCGGCGGCTACAAGGCGATCGACTCCGTCACCACCAACCAGGTCTACGCCACCAGTCCGGCCTGTGCCTTCGGCGGCCAGTACTACAATCCCGGCTGCTTTGCGGCGGTGATCGCGGCGGCGAAGAGCGTCAACGGCAACAAGCCGCCGAACCTGCCCAATGTGCAGGCGGAGGTGAACGTCGAGTACACCATGGCGGTGCCGTGGGGGCAGCTGAACTCGCGCGTCGAGTACGTGTATCGCGGCAGCGAATATTCTCGTGTGTTCAACAGCGACACGCTCGACCACGTGCCCACCTACGGCATCGTCAACCTGGATTTCCGCTACACGCCGAACCGCACCCGCTGGGTGGTCGAGCTGGGCCTGAGCAACCTGACCAACATCGCCGGCGTCAACTCGCGCTACACCGACCCCTACGGCACCGGACAGACCAGCGAGGAGTTCATCGCACCGTTCCAGGTCATCGGCACGGTGGCCTATTCCTTCTGAAGCCGTTCCGTGGCGGTGGGCTCGGCGGCGTCCCCGTCGGTGC
>CAXTOE010000046.1:0-4101 GCA_964245685.1 uncultured Acetobacteraceae bacterium
GATCACGCCCGAGGATCTGGACGCCTTCGTCTCGCGCCGCGACGCCGGCAGCCGCGACGGGGTCAAGGAGACCAGCCTGGTCGGCCTGCGTCGCAGGATCGCCGAGCGGATGCAGGAGGCAAAGCGCCGCATCCCGCATTTCGGCTATGTCGAGGAGTTCGACCTGACCGAGCTCGAGGCGCTGCGCCGGGAGCTGAACGCCGAGCGGTCGCAAGAGCAGCCCAAGCTGACGCTGCTGCCCTTCTTCATGCGCGCGGTGGTGCGGCTGGTGTCGCAGTTCCCGCAGATCAACGCGCGGTTCGACGACGATGCCGGGATCCTGCGCAGCTACGACGCCGTGCATGTCGGGATCGCGACGCAGACCGCGGGCGGCCTGGTGGTCCCGGTGGTGCGACATGCCGAGGCGCTCGATCTGTGGCAGAGTGCCCGAGAGCTCGAGCGCGTCACCAGGGCGGCACGGGACGGCAGCGCCAGCCGCGAGGAGCTCTCCAACTCCACCATCACCCTGACCAGCCTCGGTGCGCTGGGCGGCGTGTCCGCAACACCGGTGATCAACTATCCCGAGGTGGCGATCATCGGTCCCAACAAGCTGATGCAGCGCCCGACTGTGATCGACGGGCAGATCGTCATCCGCACGATGATGAACGTGTCGTCGTCGTTCGATCACCGTATCGTCGACGGCTTCGACGCCGCACGGTTCGTCCAGGGGCTGAAGCGGCTGATCGAGCGGCCGGCCCTGCTGTTCGTGGGGCGTGGATGACGAGCGCCGCCGCCGTGACGCGCATGGTGTCCACCTTCGAGCCGTGCGCGTCGTCGGCCGCAACGGCTGATGACAGGGGTCGAGCATGAGTTCTGGATTCGAGTTCTCGCTGGGCGAGGATGCGGACGCCATCCGGGAGACGACGGCGCGGTTCGCCGCCGACCGGATCGCGCCGCTCGCGAGGAAGATCGACGAGAGCAACGAATTTCCGCGCGCGCTCTGGCCGGAGATGGGCACGCTCGGACTGCACGGGATCACGGTCGAGGAGGACCAGGGCGGGCTGGGGCTCGGCTATCTCGAGCATGTCGTGGCCATGGAGGAGGTGTCCCGCGCCTCGGCTTCGGTGGGGCTCAGCTACGGTGCGCATTCCAACCTGTGCATCAACCAGATCCGTCGCTGGGGGACCAACGCGCAGAAGCGACGCTACCTGCCGAGGCTGATTTCCGGCGAGCATGTCGGCGCGCTCGCGATGTCGGAGGCGGAGGCCGGCTCCGACGTGGTGTCGATGCGGCTGAAGGCCGAGAAGCGCGGCGACCGCTACCTGCTGAACGGCACCAAGTTCTGGATCACCAACGGACCGCACGCCGACGTGCTGGTGGTGTACGCCAAGACCGACCCGGCCGCCGGTCCGAGGGGGATCACCGCGTTCCTGGTCGAGAAGGGCTGGCCCGGCTTCTCGGTGTCGAGGAAGCTCGACAAGATGGGCATGCGCGGCAGCGACACCGCGGAACTGGTGTTCCAGGACTGCGAGGTTCCCGCCGAGGCGATCATGGGCAGCGAGGGGCAGGGGGTGACGATCCTGATGTCCGGGCTGGACTACGAGCGCGCCGTGCTGGCCGGCGGCCCGCTCGGCATCATGCAGGCCTGCCTCGACGTCTGCCTGCCCTACGTGCGCGAGCGCAGGCAGTTCGGCAGGGCGATCGGCGGGTTCCAGCTCATGCAGGGCAAGATCGCCGACATGTACGTGGCGCTCGGTTCCGCGCGCGCCTACGTCTACGCGGTCGCCAGGGCGTGCGACGCCGGCCGCACCACCCGCACCGATGCCGCCGCCGCGATCCTGCTGGCCAGCGAGAACGCGGTGAGGACCGCGCTGGAAGCGATCCAGACGCTCGGCGGCGCCGGCTACACCCGCGAATGGCCGGTGGAGCGCCTGTTGCGCGACGCCAAGCTGTACGACATCGGCGCCGGCACCAACGAGATCCGCCGCTTCCTGATCGGCCGCGAGCTGATCGAGGGGGCGACACCGCGATGAGCCGCCTGGCGAGCGCCGTCGACACCGGCAGCGACGCGTTCATGCGCAACGCCGAGGTCAATCGCGCACTCGCGGCGGCCCTGCGCGAGCAGGTGCGGATCACCGCGCTGGGTGGCCCGGCCGCGTCGCGCGAGCGCCACGTCTCGCGCGGCAAGCTGCTGCCGCGTGATCGGGTGGAGCGTCTGCTCGATCCGGGCGCGCCGTTCCTGGAACTGGGCCAGCTGGCGGCGCGGGGACTATACGGCGACGAGGCGCCGGGTGCGGGAATCATCACCGGCATCGGCCGCGTGTGCGGGCGCGAGGTGATGATCGTCGCCAACGACGCGACGGTGAAGGGGGGCGCCTACTTCCCGATGACGGTGAAGAAGCATCTGCGCGCCCAGGAGATCGCCGAGCAGAACCGTCTGCCCTGCCTCTACCTCGTCGACAGCGGCGGCGCCAACCTGCCGCACCAGGCCGACGTGTTTCCCGACCGCGATCATTTCGGACGCATCTTCTACAACCAGGCGAGGATGAGCGCGCAGGGTATCGCGCAGATCGCGTGCGTCATGGGGCTCAGCACCGCCGGGGGCGCCTACGTGCCGGCGATGAGCGACGAGGCGGTGATCGTGCGCGGGCTGGGTGAGGAGAGCCAGGGTGCCATCTTCCTCGCCGGGCCGCCGCTGGTGAAGGCGGCGACCGGCGAGGTCATCAGCGCCACCGAGCTCGGCGGCGCCGACACACACGGCCGCCGCTCCGGCGTGGTCGACCATGTCGCGCAGACCGACGAACATGCCTTGCAGATCCTGCGCGACATCGTCTCGCGTCTCAACACCGTCAAGCGCGTCGACATCGACGTCGCGGAGCCGGCGCCCCCGCGCTTCGATCCCTCCGAGCTGTACGGGATCGTGCCCGCCGATCGTCGCGTGTCCTACGAGGTGCGCGACGTCATCGCCCGCATCGTCGACGACTCCGCGCTGCACGAGTTCCGGCCGCTCTACGGCTCCACCCTGGTCACCGGCTTCGCCCGCATCTGGGGCTACCCGGTCGCCATCCTCGCCAACAACGGCGTGCTGTTCTCGGAGAGCGCGCAGAAGGCGGCGCACTTCATCGAGCTCGCCTGCCAGCGTCGGACGCCGCTGCTGTTCCTGCAGAACGTCTCGGGCTTCATGGTCGGCGGCCGCTACGAGGCGGGCGGCATCGCCAAGGACGGCGCCAAGATGGTGAGCGCCGTGGCGACCGCCAGCGTGCCGAAATTCACCGTGCTGATCGGCGGCAGCTTCGGCGCCGGCAACTACGGCATGTGCGGCCGCGCCTACGGCCCGCGCTTCCTGTTCAGCTGGCCGAACTCCAGGATCGGCGTGATGGGCGGCGAGCAGGCGGCGAGCGTACTGGCGACGGTGCGTCGCGACGCGATGCAGGCGCGCGGCCAGGACTGGAGCAGGGAGGAGGAGGAAGCCTTCAAGACACCGATCCGAGAACGATATGAATTAGAGTCGGACGCGCGTTTCGCGACCGCGAGACTCTGGGACGACGGGATCATCGACCCGGTGCAGACGCGCGACGTCCTTGGTCTTGCGATCTCGGCGGCGCTGAACGCACCGATCCCGCACTCCCCGAGCTTCGGCCTGTTCCGGATGTAGGGTGGTGATCTCGTCCCTGCTCATCGCCAATCGCGGCGAGATCGCCCGTCGCATCATCCGGACCTGCCGACGGCTCGGCATACGGTGCATCGCCGTCCATTCGGAGGCGGATGCGCAGGCGCCCTACGTCGCCGAGGCCGACGCGGCGGTCGCGATCGGTGCGTCGCCGGCACGCGAGAGCTACCTGGTGGCGGACCGCATCCTGCAGGCCGCCCGCGCGTGCGGCGCGGACGCGATCCACCCCGGCTACGGCTTCCTGTCGGAGAACGCCGAGTTCGCCGAGACGGTCCTCGCCGCGGGGCTGATCTGGGTCGGGGCGCCCTCCTCGGCGATCCGCGCCATGGGACGCAAGGATGCCGCCAAGTCGCTGATGGCCAAGGCAGGCGTGCCGACGACGCCGGGCTATGGCGGCGACGACCAGGGCGAGCCGCGGCTGGCTTCGGAGGCCGCCCGCATCGGCTACCCGG
>CAXTOE010000046.1:4111-12592 GCA_964245685.1 uncultured Acetobacteraceae bacterium
GTGACGCGGCCGCGCCACATCGAGGTGCAGGTGTTCGCCGACGATCATGGCCAGGTCGTGCACCTGTTCGAGCGCGACTGCTCGTTGCAGCGTCGGCACCAGAAGGTGATCGAGGAGGCGCCGGCGCCCGGTCTGCAGCCCTCGGTGCGCGAGGCGGTATGCGCGGCGGCGGTCAGGGCGGCCACCGCGGTCGGCTATCGCGGCGCCGGCACGGTCGAGTTCATCGCGGACGCCAGCGATGGGCTGCGTGCCGACCGCATCTGGTTCATGGAGATGAACACCAGGCTGCAGGTGGAGCATCCGGTGACGGAGGCGGTCACCGGCCAGGACCTGGTGGAGTGGCAGCTGCGCGTCGCCTCCGGCGAGCCGCTGCCGCTGTCGCAGGACAGCCTCCGGCTCGATGGCTGGGCGATGGAAGCGCGGCTCTATGCCGAGAACCCGTCCACGGGCTTCCTGCCCTCGACCGGCCTGCTCGAGCATCTTCGACTGCCTTCGGATCGGGTGCGGGTCGACAGCGCGGTCGAGCAGGGGTCGGAGGTCACCGCCTTCTACGACCCGATGATCGCCAAGCTGATCGTGCACGCCGCCACGCGCGCGCAGGCGGCGGCCGCACTGGCCGCCGCCTGCCGCAGCGTGCAGGTCTGGCCGGTGAGGACCAACGCCGGCTTTCTCGCGCGTGCGCTGTCCCATTCCGACTTCGTCGCCGGACAGGTCGATACCGGTTTCATCGAGGCCCGCCTCGACTCGCTGCTGCCGCCGAGCCAGCCCTCGCGTCGGGTGCTGCAGACCGCCGGTCGGCATCGTCTGGCCGCATTCGCGAGCGCGCCGAGCGGGTTCCGGCTGAACGCGGAGCCACGCCTGGAGGTCCGGCTGACCCATGCCGGCGAGACGCGGCTGATCACGCTTCCGCCGGCGGCGACGCAGGCCCCGCTGCCGGTGTTCGAGCGGGACGGCGAGATCGTCGTGTTCGAGGACGGCGAGCCCTATGGCTTCCGCGATCCGGCCGCGGCGGCAGCGCCCGATGCCGACCTGGCGAGCGGGGCGGTCGTCTCGCCGATGCCGGGGCGTGTCGTGGCGGTCGCCGCGGCGGTCGGCGACGTGGTGACGAAGGGCGCGCCGCTGGTCGTGGTCGAGGCGATGAAGATGGAGCTCTCCCTGCAGGCGCCCCTCGCCGGCAAGGTGGTCGAGGTCGCGGCCCGGGTGGGACAGCTGGTCGCCGAGGGCACGATGCTGGTACGGCTGGAGCCGGAGGGTGCGGGTCATGGCGGGTAGGTATTTCGACCAGCTCGAGGTCGGCTGGAGCCTGCGGCACGATCTGCGTCGCACCGTGACCGAGACCGACAACCTGCTGATCACCACGCTGACGCACAACCCGCAGCCCCTGCATCTCGATGCGGAGTATGCGGCCGGCACCGAGTTCGGCCGCATCGTCGTCAACGGCGTCTTCACCTTCGGCCTGATGATCGGCATCTCGGTGGGCGACACCACCCTCGGCACCCTGGTCGCCAATCTCGGCTACGACGCGGTGGTGATGCCGCATCCGGTCTTCGTCGGCGACACGCTGAGGGTCGAGACGGCGGTGGTCGAGAAGCGCGACAGCAGGTCGAGACCGTCGAACGGGATCGTGGTGTTCGAGCATCGCGCCATCAACCAGCGCGACGAGATCGTCTGCCAGTGCCGGCGCACGGCGCTGCTGCACAGGAGCCCGAGGTGAAGCGACGGTCCTGGCTGTTCGTGCCGGGCGACGCGCCGCGTAAGCTGGAGAAGGCGACCGCGACCGACGCCGACGTCGTCATCCTCGACCTGGAGGACTCCGTGGCAGAGGCGAGGAAGCCGGAGGCGCGCCGGCTGGTCGCCGACTTCCTGCACGCAGGGCCGCGCGGGCGCGCGCTGTTCGTGCGCATCAATCCACTCTCTGGCCCGCACGCGCTGGCGGACCTGATCGCCGTCGTGCCGGCAGGTCCGGACGGGATCGTGCTGCCCAAGCCGGACGGCGCGCACGACGTGGTGCGTCTGGACCACTACCTGACCGCGCTCGAGGCGTCGGCGGCCCTGCCCGGCGGCCGCATCCGCATCCTGCCGATCGCGACCGAGACGCCGCGGGCGCTGTTCACGCTCGACAGCTACCGCGATGCGAGCCCCCGGCTCGTCGGCTTGACCTGGGGCGCCGAGGACCTGCCGGCGGCGGTGGGCGCATCCAGCCGCGACGAGGCCGGCGAGTACAGCGACCTGTGCCGGCTGGCCCGGACCCTGTGCCTGGCCGGGGCCGCGGCCGCCGGTCTGCCGGCGATCGAGACCGTCTACCCGGCATTCCGCGACATCGCCGGGCTGCAGGCCTACGCGACGCGCGGTCGCCGCGACGGGTTCGTCGGCATGATGGCGATCCATCCGCAGCAGCTGCCGGTGATCAACGCGATCTTCACGCCCGCCGAGCAGGAGCTCGAGCACGCCCGCAGGGTGGTCGCGTTGTTCGAGGCCGACCCGGGCATCGGGACGGTGGCACTCGAGGGGCGGATGCTGGACTTGCCCCACCTGAAGCAGGCGCGGGCGTTGCTGGCCAGTGCCGATGCGGCGCCGCCATCGCCTTCGGCTTCCTGAACCCCGTCGCCGCCGCGCCCGCCCGCCTAGCGTCGATCGGCGGGACGTCGCAGGTGACCGATGCCGCCTCGATCTTCCGAGCACGGCTGGACGGCAGGCACTCGGGCTGCAACGGATGCGGGCCTCATGAGAGTTCGGCCTGCGGATCCTGCCGTTGCTGCACGCGTTCCGCCCGGCGCAGGGCGGGATCGAGGAGCCGAAGCAGAAGTGCGGCGACGGCGGCGAGCACGGTCAGCAGCATGAAGAACGCGGCGTGACCGGTCCTGCTCCACAGCACGCCGATCAGGCCGGCCGACAGGCTGCCGCTGAAGATGGTGAGGAACCACGCGGCGACGGTGGTGGCGCCGAAGCCGGGTGGCGCCAGCCGCGCGAACACGCCGAGGCCGGTCGGCAGGATGAACAGCTCGCCGAAGGTCAGGATGGCGAAGAACAGGACGAGCCAGGGCCAGGCGACCGGGACACCGCCGTGCGACCAGGACAGCAGGGCCAGCAGGAGATAGGATCCCCCGACGATCAGCGCACCCCAGGCCATCCGGCGCGCCAGCCTCTGCTCGCCTGTTCTCCGCGCCCGATGCCGCCATGCGGCGAGCAGCGGCTGCGTGAAGACGATCACGAACAGGGAATTGAGCGACTGGAACCAGGTCATCGGAATGGAGAAGCGCCCTGCGCCACGATCCACGCTGCTGTCCGTCCACAGCGCCACCGTGTTGCCGACCTGCTCGTAGGCGCTGCGGAACACGGTCACCGATAGCGCCACGGCGACGAGCAGCAGCACGGTGCGCCGGTCGATCCGCGCGCGCTCCGCGACCACCACGCTGGGCGCCGCGGGCGGCTCGTCGGGAAGGTAGTGCCGGCCGGACAGGTAGATCACCAGGCCCGAGAGCATCCCGATCCCGGCGACACCGAATCCGTAGTGCCAGCCATAGATCTCGCCGATCGAGCCGCAGATGAGCGGGGCGAGGAAGCCGCCGACGTTCACGCCGACATAGTACAGGTTGTAGGCCCAGGAGCGACGCGGATCCCCCTGCGCGTAGAGGTGGTCGATCTGGCTGGGCAGGCTTGGCAGGAACAGGCCGTTGCCGAGCGCGATCATCACCAGGGCCAAGTAGAACAGGCTCTCGAACGTCATCATGAAGTGGCCGGCCGCCATGATGCTGGCGCCGACGATGATCGCGCGTCGCTTGCCGAGCAGCCGGTCCGCGATCACGCCACCGACGATCGGCGTGAAGTAGGCGCAGGCGGTGTAGCTGCCGTAGACGAACGACGCGGTTCCCTGGCCCAGCATCAGCTGCTTGGTCATGTAGTAGACCAGCATCGCGCGCATGCCGTAGTAGGAGAACTGCTCCCACATGTTGGTCAGGAACAGGATGGTCAGCCCACGCGGCTGGCCAAACCAGGACGAGCCGTCCCTCATCGTGTCGCTGGCGATCCCCAGACCTCCGGACCGGCCCAGATGTCGCCGTCGCGATACGCGACCGCCGGCGCACGGTCCGCGGTCAGGAAGGTCGGGCCGTCGAGATCGACGAAATCGCAGAGCTGCGCCAGCACGAAGGCGGGCGCCATCGCCAGGCTGGTGCCGATCATGTTGCCGACCATCACGCCGAGCCCGAGCCGGCGCGCCTCCGCCGCCATGAGCAGCGCCTCGGTGAGGCCGCCGCACTTGTCCAGCTTGATGTTGATCACGTCGAAGCGGCCGACGGCCGCGGCGATGTCGGGCAGCGACAGGATGCTCTCGTCGCCCGCGATCGGCACCACCGACCGGTAGCCGTCCAGCGCCGCCTCGCGGCCGCGTGCCAATGGCTGCTCCAGCAGCGACACGCGCTGCTCGTGCAGCGCCGCGACCAATGGCACGAGGTCGTCCGGCTGGAAGCCCTGGTTGCCGTCGACGCCGAGCCAGGCATCCGGCCGGGCCCGCCGGATCGCCTCGACCCGCGCGATGTCCAGCCCGCGCTCGCCGGTGAGCTTGACCTTGATCGAGCGCGCCTGGCTGTAGCCGCGTGCGCCCGCCGCCATGATCTCGGGCCGGTCGGCGCCGAGCGTGAAGGTGGTGCGGACCGGCTTCGGCGCCTGCAGCCCGGCGAGATGCCAGACCGGCTCGCCGCGCCGCGCCGCTTCCAGATCCCACAGCGCGCAGTCGACGGCGTTGCGCGCACCTCCGGGCGGCATCACCGCCCGCAGCGCCTCGCGGGTGACGCCGTGCTCGATGGTGGAGCGCGCCGCGCGCAGCTCCTCCAGCATGTGCGCGAGGTCGTCGCCGACATAGTAGACGCCGGCACCCTCGCCGCGTCCCCTGTGCGCGCCGTCGCTCAGGGTGACCACCACCACGTCGGCGGTCTCGAACACGTGGCCCGAGATCCGGAACGGCTGGGCCAGCCGCAGCTGCTCGGTCGACACGTCGAGCGTGAGGCGGGGCATCAGTACTGCACCGTCATGGACAGCAGGCCGAACGTCGCCGCGACGTAGAGGATCATCAGCGACGACAGCACCATCAGCACGCTCCAGATCCTGCCGGTCCAGCGACCGGCCCGGCGATCGGTGCGCCTCCAGGCCAGCCAGGCGTTCCAGCCGGTCACCAGGACGGCCAGGACGAAGACCAGCAGGCCGCATCCCTGCAGCACCCAGAGCATCGTGTCCGACCGGCCGGTCAGGGCGTCCGTGTTCGCGAGCATGCGGGACACCGTCACCACCCAGCCGATGATGACCGCGAGCGTCAGCCCGGCGAACAGCCGCGACAGGCGGTAGGCGTGCCGCGATGGGCCGATGATGGGCCACGCCGCGCGGTAGTGCCTGCGCACCAGCCAGCTCGCCGGCCAGTACAGCAGGCTCAGCAGCAGGATGCTCAGGGCGGCGGCCAGCGACGGCAGGATCCAGACAGAGGACCGGCCGGGCGGGACGCGCTCCGAGACCTCGAACGGCGACTCGAAGTCCCAGCTCCAGCGCGCGACACGTCCGTCCACCAGCTTGGCGGCGAGCCGGTCGTGACCGTCGGCGTCGCGCCAGACGAACGGCGCGATCTCCACCCAGTGCCGGATCGCGCCGCTGGGGGTGGTGATGCCGGAGACGACCAGCTCGCCGGACGTGCCCACGGATATCTTGACCTGCGTGAGCAGGTTCAGGATCGCGAGGAACGTGCCCGACGACCTGCGGCTGCCTTGCCACTGGCCGACCATCATCCGGGCGTGCTGGGCGGCCACGTCCGGCGCGACGTGGCCATCCTGCGCGTCCTGCGGAAAATACCGGTCGGCGAAGTCGTGGAACAAGGCGGCGCGCAGCGCCTGCACCGCGGCATCCTTGCCGGGACCGTTGAACGACGCGTACAGCCCGACCCCGTCCTTGACGAACAGATGCAGGATCGTGTGGAACGCCTCGATGTCGCCGAGATGGCCGATCACCTCGTGGCCGTTGATGTTGGTCTCGAAGAAGCCGAGCTCCATCCGGTTGAGCGGCGGGATCAGCGACATCGGGTCGACGCGCGCGAGCGGGCTGTCGTGCATCATCCGCGCGGTGGCGGGATCGAGGATACGCGCCCCGTCCAGCGCCCCGTCCTGGAGGTGCGCGATCATGAAGCGCGCCATGTCGCTCGCCGTCGTCGACAGCGAGCCCGCCGGATAGGGACCTATGAACTCGAACGGCTTCGCCGGTTCGGACGCCCGCCCGTATCCGACCGAAAGCTGCGGCCCCAGGTTTGCCGGAACGGGCTGCCGGAACGTCGAATCGTGCATGCCGAGCGGGGCGAACACGTGCTGCTCGACGTAGTCGTCGAACGGCATGCCGGAGATGCGCTGCACGATGTAGCCGGCGAGCGTGGTCGCCCAGTTCGAGTAGGCCGGCGTCGTGCCGGGCGCGAAGATGCGCGCGGGCACCCAGGCCTTGAGGAAGGTCCCGAGCGGCTGCAGATTGCCTCGGTCGTAGAACGATATGTCCTTGGCGCGCTCGGCGAAGCCGGCGGTGTGCGTCATGATCTGGCGCAGCGTGACCGGCTGGCCCTCGAAGGGTGGGATGTGGAAGTCGAGGTAGCCGTTGACGTCCCGGTCGAGGTCCAGCTTGTGCTGTTCGACCAGCTGCATGACCGCCGTCCAGGTGACGAGCTTGGATACCGAGCCCGGCCGGAACAGGGTGCGGTCGGGATCGACCCGGACGCGCCTGGCGACGTCGGCGTAGCCGTAGCCGCGTTCGGTCAGGATGTGTCCGTCCTTGACCACGGCGACCTCCGCGCCGGCGATGTCGTCGACCTGCAGCGCGAACGGCAGGTAGCCGTCCAGCCAGCTGTCGAGATCGGTCTTGGACAGGGCATGCGCCTGCGCCGGCGGCGTCGTGGTCCCGGTGGTGGCGGGCGCGGGCAGGACCGACGTCGGCATGCTCGGCGGAGCCAGCGTGTCCGCCGTCGGCCCGGGTGCCGCGGCGGAGAGCCAGGCCAGGGAGATGGTGAGGAGTAGCCGTCGCACGTCCATCAACTGCTCCGATGCGTCACGGGAAGCGCCAGTCTCCCCGATCGTCCGGAGATCGCTCTAGTCAGGACTACGGTATCCCAGCTAGAGAGTTAGTCAATCGGCACGACCGACGAGTAGCGGCGACCTCCTCGACGAAGGCGACGGCTCGCCGTCACCGCTGCCGTCGCGATGAGTTTTCACAGCGAATTCAGTAATTTGTCATCATGATCGATCCTGCCTAAGATCGTCCCACCTGAGATCGTCCGGGGCGACATGCCGCGGTGCGGCCCACCTGATCCTCGACGAGGCACCGGTGATTTGGATTTGCACGAGATGAGCGTTCCGCCCATGCCAACCCTCGGCTCGCTGATGCGGGCGCTGAGGCTCCGTCACGGCCTGACCCTCAAGCAGATGAGCACGATCACGGGCATCCCGTTCTCCACCCTGGCGAAGGTCGAGCATGACCGGCTGACCCTGACCTTCGACAAGCTGCAGACGGTCAGCGAACGCCTCAACGTCCGCATGGCGGACCTGTTCGCCGAGCCCGAAGGGCTGGCCCCGGTGGTGGCGAACAGCCGTCGCAGCGTCGCCACCCTGTCCAGCGCGCTGTCCGTGGCGACGCCGAATTACGACTACTACTACCTTTCGCCGGAGCTGCGGCAGAAGGACATGATCCCGATCGTTTCGCGCGTGAAGGCGCGCTCGCTCGCCGAGTTCGGTGACATGATCAGGCACGACGGCCAGGAGTTCCTCTATGTCCTCCAGGGCCGGATCGACGTTCACACCGAGTTCTACGATCCGATCACGCTGTCGGTCGGCGAGTCGGTCTACATAGATAGTCGGATGGGGCACGCCTACGTCCTGTCGGAAGGATGCGACGACGCCTTGGCGCTCTGCGTATGCTCGACGACCCAGGAAGAGCTGCTGGACAATGCCACACGCCAGGCGGCGGATGCGCCGGCCCCGTCGCCGCGGGCGAGACGGCAGAAGGCCGCGCGCTAGCAGTTCGACCGCGGCTTCCGTGGACTGCCCTCCCTGCCGGACCTCGTCACCCCCCGAGACCCCGAATCGAGTTGACGGTATCCTATTTGGGATATTAGCGTCTCATATGGAGAGCAAGAGAGCCTACGCGTAGGTCAGCATCGGGGAAGCCATGCAGTCGTCATGTTCCGGTGCCTGCGTCGTCGCGGCCCTGTTCCCGCTGATCGTGACGCCCGCGGCGGCGCAGACCGCGCCTTCGCAGACGGCCGCGCCCAATAGCGTGGCGCCGCCCTCCGCGCCTCCCGGCGGGGCCGCCGCCAAGGCTGCAAGCGCGGGCGGGGTGGAGACGATCGTCGTCACCGCGAACAAGCGGCGCGAGCTGCAACGCAACGTGGCGAACAGCGTGACGGCGATCTCGGGGCAGGAACTCGATCGCAAGCAGGAAGTCAGGTTGCAGGACCTGGTCTCGCAG
>CAXTOE010000047.1:0-12217 GCA_964245685.1 uncultured Acetobacteraceae bacterium
GCACCGCGGCGGCCATCGACGCGGTCGCCAGCGCCGCCGGCCAGAGCAGGCGCATCAGCCAGAGCGGCGAGCGCCGCAGCCGTCGCGTCACCAGCAGCAGGTTTGCCGGCGCCAGCACCAGCGCGGTGGCACCCCAGCACAGCGCCGCGTGGGCGGGGGTCTGGGGACGCAGCAGCAGCAGCCCGATGATCGGGACCAGCAGCGCCGCGGTCGCGGTGAGCAGGTTCATCCAGGTCCTGCCGATGGCGATCCACAGGCTGCCGGCGTCGCCGTAGCTGTAGGCGAGCAGGGCGGCGCAGGCGGTGATCCGGGTGCCCTGCGCGGCGCCCGCCCATTGCGGGCCCATCAGCCCGATCACCAGGTCGTTGGCGGTCAGCGCCACGCCCGCGGCGATCGGCCAGCCGAGCAGTGCCTGGAACTGCGCGGTGTCGCCATAGGCGTCGGCGAGTGCCGCCGGATCGTCCTGCAGCGCCGACAGGCGCGGCAGGGTGATGCGCAGGGTGGAGCCGGACACCACCGTCAGCACCGCGTCGAGCAGCCGGAAGCCGACATTGCAGACCGCGACCACGCTGTCCGACGCGATCATGCCGAGCGCGATCACGAACACCCGGTAGCGCCCCGCCAGCATCACCACCGAGAGCAGCTGCGGCCCCGCCACCGGCCAAAGGTCGGCCAGTGCCGCGCGATCCAGTGCCGGTCGGACCGGAACCGAGCGCGTCAGCAGCAGCAGCAGGAACACCACCAGGGTGTTGCCGCCCTGCAGGCCGACCATCGCCCACGCGCCGCCGTGCCGGTGCGCCAGCAGCAGGCCCAGCGCCAGGCCGACCGGCTGGCCGATGAACACGCGCGCCGCCAGCAGCCGGTAGCGTCGCCGTCGCAGCACCAGCCCGGCGCCGACACCGGAGAAGGCGGACAGCGGCAGCAGCGGCGACAGCGCCAGCGTCAGCCGGCCGATCTGCGCGTGGCCGGTGGTCACCGCCAGCAACTGGCCGATCAGCACCAGCACGACGCCCGTGACGATCCCGGTCAGCACCGTCAGCGCCACCGCGCTGCTGGCGTGGCGCGGCTCCAGCCGTCGCCACTGGATCAGCGCGTCGGTCATCATCGAGCCGCCGAACAGGTCGAGCAGCAGGAAGGCGGCGATCGCCACCGCGCCGACGCCGGCGGCGGCGGGGCCGATGGTGCGGCTGACCGCGAGCAGCGACAGCAGCGAGAAGATCGCGCCGACGCCGGTCTCCGCGAGCACCCAAGAGGGCGAGGTCGCCCCCGGCAGCAGACGGCCGATGCGGCTGATGCCGATCACGAGACGACGTTGGTGGGACGCACCACCAGCGCCCTGCCTGGCCGGCGTGCGAACGCCCGCAGCACCGGCTTCTCGACCCCGTTCCACAGCAGCAGCGACAGGCCGAGGGTCAGCAGGAAGGTGGTCACCCCGTAGAGCAGCTTCTGGTGATACGGCAGCACGTGCAGACTGCGCCAGATCTTGGACTGTATGGTCTCGACGAAGGCGAAGCTCATGTAGAAGGAGTAGGAGAGCTCGCCGAACACGGCCGCACCCGGTATCCAGCCGAGCAGCGAGCCGCCGCCCTGGTAGGCGCGCAGCAGCAGCCCGGCCAGCAGCAGCCACAAGCCGTCGATCACCAGCAGCTCGGCGCCGTCGAACACCAGGGCACCCACGCCGATGCAGGCGAGTGCCGCCAGCAGCGGGATCCAGGCAGGCACGCGGCGCGCCAGCAGCGGCACCAGCGGCACCGTCGCCATCCCGGCGATGAATTCGGGATAGAAGCGCAGCAGGCCGCCGTCGTAGGTCAGGGTGAGGCGCCAGTGCAGCTCCGCCCAGTGCGCCCCGTACTCGGCCAAGGCCGCGAGCGCGAGCAGGCCTGCCAGCAGCAGCGGGCGAGCCTCGCGCAGGCGTGGCCAGAGCAGCGGGAACACCAGGTAGCCGGCCCACTCGGCGCTGATCGACCAGGAGGGGTAGTTCCACGCCCAGCGATCGCTGAAGCCCCAGGCATGCACCAGCGCGAGATGCCGGATCAGCTCGTCGCTGCCGAAACGATCCGGCTCGCGCGGCGGTTGCCCGAGCATCATGCCGGACAGGAACAGCCCCATGAACAGCACGATGGTCGCCAGATGCACCGGATAGATCCGTGCCAGCCGCTTGAGCAGGAACAGGCGGGACTGTGCGATCGTGGTGCTGAAGTTGCGGTGCGCGTAGGCCAGCACGATCCCGGACAGGATGAAGAAGCCGTCCACACCGAGATAGCCCTCATGCACCAGCCGGCCGACATGTCCGAGCGTCGGCGCGTAGCGGCTCTGCAGGTTGACGTGGTAGGCGAACACGCCGAGGGCGAACAGCGCGCGGCAGCAGGTCAGGTCGATGATCTGTTTCATGACACGTGGAGATTCCGACCGCCCACCGAGGCACCTCTGGTTTGCCGACCTCGCGCCGGATATGACATCCTCCGCGAACACGGTGCTAGGCACGAGCCGCAGGTCGTGCGGCCTGTTCTTCGGCCTTCAGACGACCTGCGGCAACAGAGTTGTCCATCGAGGAGGGAATTTCATGATCCGGCCCGCGCCTTTCCTCGCACCCGCTCCACGCCGGCTGACCCTGCTCGGCGTCTCGACGCTGTGCGGTGCGGTCATGGCCGCCGCGTCGGCGAGTGAGGCCGCGACGCCGAAGGGAGCGCCGAGCGCAGCGACGCTCGGCACGCCGGTGCCGATGAGCTCGACCGACCGTTACGTCGCGGGAAAGTACGACAAGACCGGGACCTACATCCCGCCGCACTACCAGCCGGTCGCGAAGCCACCGTTCCATGGCTACTTCTTCAAGAAGGACAAGGCGGGCATCGACGTCAACCCGAACCAGAAGCAGGACCAGGACCAGAAGCCGGACTGATCACCGGGGCCGCCCAGGCGATCAGAGCAAGGCGATCAGAGCGAGGCCTTCAAAGCGACGACATCAGGCCAGGGCGCCGGGCCGGCGCCGCGGCAGCAGGTCGGGCGCCGCCTCCGGTTCGGCCACCTCGCCGCCGCGCTCCCTGGCTTCGGCAGCACCTCGGGCGAACACCGCCGACATCCAGGCGAACAGGATGCTGGCGGTCGCGGCGATCAGGGTGTTGTCGGTGATCGACTGCAGAGCGAAACAGAACATCACCAGCCGGAGGATGATTCGGTCGGAACGACGCATCATCCTGCTCCAGCGCCAAGTCCAGAGCGTCAGGAAGGTCATGACCAGCGCGATCCCGAGATAGCCGCCCTCGACGCCGATGCGCAGATACTCGTTGTGCGCGGCCGTGGTGCCCAGCAGGCGCGCCGTCAGGCTGTCGGGATCGATGATCATCTTGCCCGCACCCAGGCCCCAGCCGAACACCCGGGACTGCGCGAACGCCGCTTCGAAGAACGGCCAGATGACGTCGCGCCCGCTCAGCCCCTGGGCGTTGCCCGACAGCACCGTGAGCAGCCTGATGCTGCTCGAGGTGGCGGCGACGGCGAGCAGGACCGGCAACGCCAGCAGCCCCAGGATCATCGGCAGCACGCGCTTGCGCAGGGTGAAGCTGTCGGAGCGGATGGCGATGAAGGCGAGGCCCACGACGATGACGGCGCAGGCGAGCGGCGAGCGCGCGCCCGAACCGATCAGGATCACGGCGTTCAGCACCAGCAGGTAGAGGTAGCGGTTGCGGCCGTTGCGGTAGAGCTCGACCAGGCAGGCATACATCGCCGCCATCGCATAGCCGCCCAGGAACGCCGGATGCGTCGAGCCGCTCAGGCGATAGGAGTTGCCCTCGTCCAGGTTCAGGAACGGCCGGATATGCGCGACGTCCAGCAGCGCCCCATAGACCAGGATCAGGGTCGGGATCCAGATCGTCGACTCGATGATCGCTGCACACCACCGACGCGAGAGCCGGCTGAAGGAGAACGCGAAGGGCGCGGCTGAGCCGATCAGGGAGCGCACGCTGTCGCCCAGGGTCAGCCCGGGATAGAAGCCATGGCCCAACCCCACGAAGAAGATGAGCAGGAAGGCAAAGCCCGGGTTGACCAGGTCGAGCACCGGCCCGAAGCGCAGGATGCACACCGCGACCAGCCCGAGACCCGCCACCTTGACCAGGGCGGTGACGGTCGCCGCCGAGTTGGGCAGGATGTTGAGCATCCACATCTCGGGCGTGGAGCCGGCGATCAGCAGCCAGACCGCACTGGCCGCCACCGGGAGCCGCAGCACCGGCACGCTGATGCAGCCGACGATGCCCAGCGCGATCATCAGCATCATCTGTTTCGCGCCCATGCAGGCGGCGACGATGTAGATCGCGAAGAACCCGAGCCCGATCCAGAGGGCGAGGCTGGACGAGTGGTTCTCCCCGAACCGGCGTACCCGGCTCGGCAACAGGGCGGCCATGCTCACCGGCGCACGGCCGTCAATGCTGGTAGTACGGCGCGTAGCGGGAGTGATACGCCTCGGCGTCGGTGTGGCCGGACCGGGCGTGAGCCCGCATGTTCACCCGCGTCAGGGCCGCGCCCACCACGTTGGCACCGGCATCCTGCAGCATCTCGTAGCAATGCTTGGCGACCGCGCGCGGCGTGGTCTGCCAGCGTACGCAGAGCAGCGTGGACTCCGCGAGGCTGGCCACGATGCGCGCATCGGTCATCGCGATCACCGGCGGCAGGTCGAGCACGACCAGGTCGTAGTCGCGACGCAGCCGCTCCAGCAGCATGACCATGTTCTCGGACATGAACAGGGAATGCGAGTTGCTCCGCCCGCCGACGCCGGCCGGGATGTAGTCGAAGCTGGTCAGCTTGTCGGTGTGGATCACGTCCTCCAGCGGCGCGGTGCCGCTGAGGAACTCGAGCAGGCCGGTCTTCTCCTTGATGCCCATCAACTTGGCGAAGCTCGGCTTGCGGGTATCGCACTCGACCACCACGATCCGCTCGCCGGCCAGGCTGGCAGAGCGGCCGAGGCAGATCGAGGTCGTGGTCTTGCCCTCTCCCGGCCGCGCCGCGGCGACCGCGACGACCTTCGGCCGGCTGGCACCCAGCCAGAGTGCGGCGCGCAGCGACCGCACCTGCTCCGCGCCGAGCGAGAACGGCTTCTGGACCAGGTACTCCTCCATCCCCGACACGCCCTCCTTGTCGTGGTCGATCTGCGGGATCTGCGCCAGGCAGTTCAGTCCGAGGACGGTGCGAATGTCGTGGCCGCTGCGGAACTTGCTCTGCGTCAGCTCGAGCAGGTAGACCAGCAGGAAGCCGATGCACAGCCCGAGAAGCACGGACGCCGCCACCAGCACCTTGGTCTTGGGATAGGACGGCTCCGGCGGCGGCAGCGAATTCGAAACCACGCGGGCGTCGGAGGTCTCGATCGCCGCCTGCTGCTGCAGGCGCTGCATCGAGCCCAGCACGGTCTGCAGCAGGTTGCGCGACGCATCCGCCTCGCGCTGCATCGCCTCCAGCGGGATCTCGGCCTGCCCGGCGGTGGCGACGCGCTCGCGCGCGTCACGCAGCTGCTCCTGCAGCCCGGCGACCTTGGCCCGCGCGGAGCGGACGGCGGCGTCGGAGGCGGCCATCACCTGACCGGTCTCTGCATTGACCTCGCTGGACAGCACGCTGAGCTGCTGGCGCATCGAGATGACGGTGGGATGGTTCGGCCCGAGATGCGCGAGCAGCGACTGCAGCTGTGCCGAGAGTGAATCGCGCTGAGCGCGCAGCGCCACCACGCTGGGCGAAACCGCGGCCTGGGCGGAGCTTCCGAACTTGCCGTGCGCGGCACTGACCTGCCCCTCGGCCTGGGCCAACTCGTTGCGCGCCTCCACCAGGTTGTCGCTGAGCCGGCTGACCTCCTCGGTCACCAGGTTCGCGGCGACACCCTGGGTCAGCCCCTGCTGGCTGCGATACTGGGCGATCTTGTTGTCGTTCGCCAGCACCTGGCCCTGCAGCTCGTGCGCCTGACCCTCGAGCCACTTGTTGGCGTTGCGCACCGCGTCGAACTTCAGCTGCAGCTGATCGGCGATGTACATGCTGGCGAGCTCGTTCGCCACGTCGGAGGCGAGGGTGCGGCTGCGCGAGGTGAAAGACACGTCGATGACGTGCGACAGGCGCACCGACTGCGCGGTGATCGCGCTCTGCACCGCCATCACCACCGAGTGCCGGATATCCTCGGGGGTCGGAGGACGACCGGCATTGACCTCCAGCGAGTCCGCCGCGGCCGGGAAGATCGGCCGGATCAGGAACGCGAGGCCACCGCGGACGCCGCCGACGATGCCGTCCGTGATCGCCGCGAAATCGGTCTTGGGCCGCAGCGTGTAATTGAATTCCGGGTTCTGCTCCAGGTCGAAGCGATCGACGACCCGCTCCGCCGAATGCAGGTTCTGGATCACCTGCACCTGGGTGCTGATGACCTCGTCGGTGGTGGTGTCGCGGCTCAGGATGCTCTGCAGCTCCTGCTGGTTGTACTGCGCGGGCTCGTAGATCACGGTGGCGTCGGCGGTGTAGAGCGGCGTGATCTGCTTCAGCCCGGCCCAGGTGATCGACGGCACCAGGAGCACGCACAGCAGCAGCACCCACTTGTGGCGCCACAGGCTCCAGGCTGCGTTCGAGAGCATCTGTGCGGCCGCATCGCGCGGCGTCGGCTCGGCATTTGCGCCACGGTACGACCGTTCAGAGCCCGATCCGGGCGTATTGCCCGGCGCCACGTTCAACATTCCTCGGCCCCTTTCAAATGCGCGCAAACCACAGCTGGTTCTCCAGGCGGATCACCCGGAGAACTAACATATTGTTACCCTGCCACTCCATGCACAAGCTTCACGCTCACGTCGTGTCACGAAAACCTGCTGCAATCGCATGTTAAACCATTGCCAGTGGCTGTGCACCGTCTTTATGATTAACAAGATGCGCTTTCCTCGTCGCGAGCACCAGCCGTGACCGGGCAGGCGTGGCTGCATCCCACAATCGGCCAGATCTTCCCCGTTCGGAATAGCCATGCAGAGAGCTCCGTCCGTTCCTGGTCCCGTTGCTGTGGCCGAAACGCCACGCATCCACACGATCCCAGCCGCGACCCGCTCCCGGACGCGGCTGACCGATCTCGACCGTGCCAAGGGCATCGCCATCCTGCTGGTCGTGTTCGGCCACCTGGTGCCGCAGGAGGATCCGGCGGGCGTGACGTGGTACGAGCCGCTGCGCGTCGCCATCTACCTGTTCCACATGCCGCTGTTCATGTACCTCAGCGGCTACGTCGCCTTCTGGTCGGGCGCGGCGAAGCTGCCTTCCGGCGGCTGGCTGGGCCTGGTGCTGCGTCGCGCCAAGCGCCTCCTGGTGCCGTTCTTCGGCTTCGGCTGCGCCATCCTGGCGGCGAAGCTGGTGGCCGCGCACGTCATGCACGTCGACAACGTGCCGACCGGCCTTGCCGCCGGCCTCGACAGCCTGCTGCTGCACACCGAGCACAGCCCGGCGATGTCGGTCTGGTATATCGGGGTGCTGTTCATCTACGTCATCGCGACACCGCTGCTGCTCCGCCTGCCGCGCCTGCATCAGGTGCCGGCCGAGCTGCAGCTCATGCTGATCGCCATCGTGCTCTACCTGATCCAGGCACCGCCGGTGCTGTATATGGATCGTGTCTGCCGCTTCTTCGTGTTCTTCGTGGCCGGCGGCGTGGCGGCGCGCGCCGGTGCCAGATGGTGGGCGATCCTCGACCAGTGGTACCTGCCCGCCCTGCTGGCCCTGTTGGCGGTGGTGAGCTTCGCCGCCAGCGGCGGCGGCGGCGTCGTCCACTTCAACTGGAAGACCGACGCGGCCGATCACTTCCCCTACAAGACCTACATGCTCGCATCCGGCCTGCTGTCCATGGTGGCGTTCCATGGGCTCGCGCGCAGCCAGTTCATCGCACGCCGCGAGTGGCTGGTGTTCCTCGGCAGCATGTCGTTCGCGATCTACCTGCTGAACACCATCTGCCTGGGACTGGCCAAGGGCATCCTGCTCAAGTTCCTGTCGTGGAACGCCCATGATTTCGCCCTGATCGCGAGCGTAATGATGGTGTCCGGCGTGATCGGGCCGATCCTGATCAAGCGTCACCTGCTGCGTCACGTTCCCGCACTGGACCGCATCACGGATTGAGGCGCTGCCGCAACAGCAGCGCGAAGATCGGCGGGTTGTCCACCAGGTAGCGGCGCACCAGCCGGCGCGGGTCGGAGAGCATCCGATGCAGCCACTCGATCCCCAGCCGCTGCATGAAGTCCGGCGCGCGCGGCATCGCGCCGGCGGCGAACTCGAGGCTGGCGCCGATGCATAGACCCG
The DNA here is from genome assembly GCA_964245685.1 of uncultured Acetobacteraceae bacterium. Lineage (GTDB taxonomy): Bacteria > Pseudomonadota > Alphaproteobacteria > Acetobacterales > Acetobacteraceae > Lichenicoccus. Next base: position 8,278 of record CAXTOE010000047.1, read on the forward strand.
TTCCGCGCGCGCCCTCGCTGGCCGCGATCGCCGCCGCCAGCCGTTCCTGCCGGGGCGAGCCGACGGCGAGGAAGATCAGCCGCGCCGGATGATCGAGCACGAACTGCACCGCCCGACGCATCTCGACAGGATCGCGATCGAACCCCATCGGCGGATCATAGTGCGCCGGCGGCACAATGCCGGTGCGCGCGATCAGCGCCCGCAGGTTGGACGCCCGCAGGCCGACGAAGGTCACGCGCTCGCCCTGCCGGAGATGTTAGGACAGCAATCGCGCGGTGAGGTCGCTGCCGGTGGTGACGGAAGGTGCGCGCAGGCCGATGATGCGCGCCGTGCGTGCGACCACCCGGCTGTCCAGCAGGCAGAGCAGCGCCTGTCGGTACAGCGGCAGCAGCGAGGGATCGCGCGACAGCCGCACCAGGTGATCCGCGTTCGGCGTCACCACGTACGCGAACGCTGCGTCATCGCAACGGGCCGAGATCAGCCGCGCCGCGGCCGCCACGTCCAGATCGGCGAAGTCGAGACCGAGCAGCCGGCATCGCGCCACCTCCGCATCCCGGCTCATGACGCGCCGTACTTCGTTTTCATTCCGATCCGTCCTCCTTCCGCCGCCATTTAACACGCCCGGCACCCATGCTACAGTCCCGGCAGGACGCAGCAGGGGATCTGGGACGAGATGCTGTCGACGCATGGACGACATGCCGGCGGTGTCATCGTCGCCCTGATCCTGGCTCTGCTGGTGCTGGTCGGGTCCGCCTGGTCCCGCGGCACCGAATACGACGAGAATTACAGCGTGTTCATCGCCTCCGGGATGCCGCGCCCGGCCTGGCCGACCGGCATGTTCACGCCGCGCCAAGTGCGCCCGTTCTTCTCCGGCCACAGCACGATGCGCAGCATCGCCGCCGACCTGCGTCGCACCGACGTGCATCCGCCGCTGTATTTCTGGTCGGTCGCGGGCTGGCGTGCCCTGTTCGGGACCGGATTGTTCCGTACCCGTCTGCTTTCGGTATTGTGCAGCCTGGCGGCGCTGGCCGGGGTCGCGGTGCTCGCCGGCCTGACCGGGATGCCCCCGGTGGCCTCGGTGCTGCTGACGCTGGGGTGCTACGGCTTTACCTATACCGGCTCGATCGCGCGCGGCTTCGCGCTGGCGCAACTCTGCATGGTCTGGGGTACCGTGCTGATCGTGCTGGCGGCGCGCGCCTCGCGAGCCGGGCGCGCCGCGGCGGTGGCGCTCGCCGGCGGCGTGCTGCTCGGGCTCGCCAGCTTCTCGAACTACCTCGCCGCGTTCGGCGGTGCCGCGGCCCTGCTCTGGCTGCTGCTGACCCGCACCCGCCAGGTGACGCGCTGGCTCGCCGCCGGACTGGGGTTCGCCTGCATCCTGCCACTGGACCTGTTCTTCTTCCTCGCCCAGCGCGCCAGCCGGGTCGGTCAGTTCCCGCCCTTCTCGCTGCTGCCCAGCCTGATGCGGCTCGGCAAGTACGCGAGCGCCAACGTGTTCGGCGGCCTGCCGCTGTATCTCGGCCACATGCCCGGCCTGATCCTGGGCGCGCTTCTGGTGCTGGGCCTGATCGGCCTGATCGGCCTGATCGGCCTGCGCTGGCGCCTCATCGGCGTCGCCGGGACGCGCAGCCTGCTGCTGCTGGCGGCGCTGGCGACACCGACGGGGCTGCTCGCACTCGGCTTCGTGTTCGACAACACGCCGATCGAGCTGCGCTACATCGCCTTCGCCACGCCGTTCTTCGCCATCCTGCTGGCCGGCGCCTTCGCCAGCCTGCCGCCGCGCGCCGGGCTGGCGTGTCTCCTCGCGCTGCTGTGCGTGCAGGCCCTGTCCCTCGCCGGCCTGATGAGCAGGCCGGAGACGATGCAGCCGCAGGCCCAGGCGGCACGCGCGGCACGCCGGCTCGACGCACGCGGCGACGCGCTGGTGCTGGTGCCGTTCGGCAATGACGGCGTGGGCGTGCTCGCGGCCTTCGTCAACGAATCTCCGGATACCTTGCAGATCCGGCGCGTCGATCCGGGCGAGGCCGCATCGGCGATACGGCAGGATGCGGCGCAGGCACCGCGCGTGGTGCTGGTGCTGCTCGGCCTGGATGCCGACAGCAGGGCCGTGCTCCCGGCGATGCAGCACGCCTTCGAGCAGGACCGGTGCTGGACACGCGCGGCGAGCGGCTTCGACACCGTCGCCTTCGATCGCAGCCAGGCCTGCGCGTCGACGACCGCTCCGCCGGCGGCGACGCGCGAGGCACCTTGACCCGGTGCGGCACCAGGATCAAACCGATCATGATGGCAAACCTGTTACGATCCCATACTCGTTCATGCCATACCCATTCATGACAGAGCATGATCCGAAGGCTCCGTATCGCGGAGCGCTGCCTCCGGCTGCTGGGCAGCGTCCCGCCCTGTCCGCTGAGAGCGGTGCCAAGGTTCGAGGCCGTCCCGTCTTCTCCGTCGTCGTTCCCTGCTTCAACGAGGCGCTCGGCCTGGCGGAATTCCATCGCCGGCTCAGCGCGGTGATGGACGGCGTCGGCCGCAGCTGGGAAGTGGTCTACGTCAATGACGGCAGCGTGGACGGCACGCTCGCCTGCGTGGAGGCGATGCGCGCCACGGATCCGCATGTCGGCCTGATCAACCTGTCGCGCAATTTCGGCAAGGAGATCGCGCTGACTGCCGGCCTCGACCACGCCCAAGGCCAGGCGATCATCGTGATCGACGCGGACCTGCAGGACCCGCCCGAGGTCATTCCGGAGCTGGTGGCGATCTGGGATACCGGGATCGACATGGTCTACGCGCAGCGCCGTGCCCGGGAGGGCGAGACGTGGCTGAAGAAGACCACCGCCGACCTGTTCTATCGCCTGATGCAGCGCCTCGGCGGCGTGCGCCTGCCGCGCAACACCGGCGACTTCCGGCTGATGAGCCGGCGCGCGCTCGATGCGCTGCTGCGGCTGCGCGAGCATCACCGCTTCATGAAGGGCCTGTTCGCCTGGATCGGCTTCCCGAGCCAGGCGGTGCTCTACGACCGCGCGCCGCGGCATGCCGGCAGCAGCAGCTGGAACTACTGGCGGCTATGGAACCTCGCCGTCGAGGGCATCACCGGCTTCACGCTGATGCCGCTCAAGATCGCGACCTATCTTGGGCTCGCGGTGGCGGTGTTCGCGCTGCTTTTCGGCGGCCAGCTGATCATCCGCACCATCCTGTTCGGAAACCAGGTTCCCGGCTATCCGAGCCTGATGGCGGTGGTGCTGTTCCTCGGCGGAGTACAACTGATGACGCTGGGCGTGATCGGCGAGTATCTCGGCCGTGTCTTCAACGAGACCAAGCAGCGCCCGCTCTACCTGCTGGAGCGCGCCACCTCCAGCGCCGTCGCCGAGGCGGCGAGAACCGATCCCGCCTGATCAGAGGCCGAACTTGACGCGGAGCAGCACGACGCTCTCGGAAAACGATCCGTCGAAGTAGTCGTGCTCGATGAACTGGTAGCTCAACGCGGCCTGCAGGTTGCGATTGATCAGGTAGGTCGCGCCGACGCCGCCGCCATACTGCTTCTGGGTAAGGTTCGAGGTCTCGTAGGATGCGTTCTCGAACTGGCCGTTGCCCTGCAGCAGCAGGTAGCGGAACAGCTCGTGGTCGACGATCAGGCTCAACCGATCGTAGGTGTAGCCGGTGACGCTGGCCGTGGTCGCGTCCTCGATGGTGCGGGCGTAGCGAGCGGTCACCGTGGTCAGGCCGGTCGGGTTCCAGATCACGTCGGCCTCGCCGATCGGCTCGCCCTTGTTGCCGTATTGGTTGCCGTTGAAGAAGCGTTCCTGGTATCCGGCCAGCGCGCGCACCCGGGCAGCGAGGTCATGGACTCGTGACCTACATCTCCGCTTCCATTCCTGGCGGCTCCAGCGTCCGCCAGCCGCGGTGCTTCGTGCAGATCGGCGACGCGAAGATCCCGGCGCTCAGC
>CAXTOE010000048.1:0-12198 GCA_964245685.1 uncultured Acetobacteraceae bacterium
GTCTCGAAAACTAGTGTATCTGCGCCACCTCCGCCCGTGGTTGCTTCGCACCGGGCTGGCCGCCACGGTGCTCGCCGTGGCCGGCTGCGTCGGGGCGGCCGAACCGCAGGCGGCGGCGGCACCGGGATACGGCTATAGCTGCTCGGCCGGCGTCTACGTGTGCCAGCTGCCCGAGCAGGTCGCGCTCGGTTCGCAATGCTCCTGTCCCGGGATCGGCGCCCCGTCCTACGGCACCGTGCGCTAGCCCTGCCGCACTAGCTCTTGCTGGGGGAGGCGGACTGACCGCCCTCCTGCACCACGTGCACCTTCTGGCCGTCGTGCAGGTCGGCTGGCGGATTGACCACCAAGACCTCCTTGCCGTGCAGGCCCTGACGGATCTCGGCCTTCTCGCCGAAGTCGCGATAGATGGTGACCGGCACCATGTGGATCCGCTGGTCGGGGGTCACGGTGGCGACGCGCAACCCGGCCGCGTCGAAGATCAGCGCCGCATCCGCGATCACCACCGTGGGCGCCGCGTCCTGCAGCACGAACGCGACATCGACGTAGAGGCCAGGCGTGAGCGCGCCATCCGGGTTCGGCACGTCGATCTCCACCAGCATCGAGCGCGAATTCTGCGCCAGCGACACCGAGGTGCGCGAGACCTTCGCGCGGAACACCCGTCCCGGCAGCTCCGGAACCGTCACCTTGGCCGCGATGCCGTCGCGTATGCCGGCGAAATCGCTCTGCGGCACGTAGACCTCGCAGCGCAGCACGTCCTCCCGATCGATATGGAACAGCGCGGTGCCGCTGTTGGTGTCGCTCTGCACCAGGTCGCCCACGTCGATGTCGCGCTGCGTGATCACGCCGTCGAACGGCGCGCTGACCTGTTCGAAACCGGTCAGCGCCACGAGACGGTCGACCGTGGCCTGCTGGGCGCGCACGTTCGCCACCGCGACGCCGATGCCGGCCTGGGCGCTGGCGATGCTCGTGCTCGAGACCGCCGCGTTGGTGCTCTGCGTCTCGGCGTTCTGCTGGGTGTCCCAGCCCTCGCCGGCGAGCGTCACCGAACGTCGCTTGTTCGAGGCCGCGAGCTTGGTGTTCTCCTGCGCCTGCTTGAGCGACGCCTGCGCCTGCAGCACCGCCGCCTCCTGCTGACCGAGCTGCGCGCGCGCCTGGTTGAGTTGCTCGTCGAGGTCCGGAGCTGCGATACGAGCCAGCAGATCGCCCTTGTGGACGTGGCTGCCGATATCGACCCGACGCTCGGTGACGAAACCGGTGGCCCGCGCGAACAGGTCGGCCTCGTCGTAGGCGACCGTCTGCCCGGGAAGCACCGTCGCGTGCTCGTCGCGGGTCAGCTTGGCCTCCGCCACGTGGACGTCGGGCACGAAGCTCTTCGATTGCTGCAGCGTCTCCATCGCCGCCGTGCTCTGGCGCCAATGGATGAAGACACCCCAGCACAGCAGCAGGATCAGCGGCACGGCGACATAGAAGGCGACACGGCGGCGCGGCGTGACCGGCTCCGGGTGATCCTCGCTCATACATAGTCCTCCACCCGGCGTATCGGGCGACGTCGCAACACACTGTAAAGGAAAGGCACGAACAGCAGGGTCGAGACCGTGCCGACCGAGATGCCGCCGATCACGGCGCGTGCCAGGGCGGCGTTCTGCTCACCGCCCTGTCCGAGATCAAGCGCCATAGGCAGCAGTCCCACCACCATCGCTCCCGCGGTCATCAGCACCGGCCGCAACCTGGTCTCGCCGGCGACGATCGCCGCCTCTTCCGCCGAGCAACCGGTCTCCTCGCGATGCTCCCGGGCGAACGTGACCAGCAGGATCGAGTTCGCCGACGCGACGCCGACGCTCATGATCGCGCCCATCATCGACGCGATGGAGAACGTCGTCTCGGTGATGAACAGGCTCATGACGATGCCGCAGAACACCAGCGGCAGCGCCGCCAGCACGACGAACGGATCTCCCCAATCCTGGTAGTTCAGCACCATGAGCAGATACACCGCGATCACCGCGACCAGCAGCCCGATCTCGATATGGGTGAAGGCGCTGTCCATGCTCTGGATCTGACCGCGCACGATGATCCGGTCGGGCGCCTGCAGGTGCTTCTGCTCGTCGGCGACCACGGCGCGGATCCTGCTGGCGGCGGAGCCGAGATCGGAGTCCTGCACCGCGGCGTAGACGTCGAAGGTCGGCTCGGTGTTCACGTGGCTCAGCACCGCCTGCTCCACGCTGCGATGGAAGGTGGCGACGTTGGTCATCAGCGAGATCGGCTGCGGGGCGATGCGGTTGATGCCGCCGGCCGGCGGATTGCCACCCGGGACGTAGATCGGCGTGTTCTCGATCGTGTTGAGCGTGTCGGCTCGATATTCCGGCGTCTGCACCGTGAGCTGCCAGGGTATCCCGGTCTTCGGGTCGGTCCAGAAGTTGGGAGAGACCTGGAACGAGCCGGACAGCGACACATTCACCTGGTTGGCGACGTCGCGCTCGGTCAGGCCGAGTTCCAGCGCACGCTGGCGATCGACGTCGGCGCGGAAGTCCGGCGCGTCGGTGATCTGCTGCACGTGCACGTCGACCAGTCCCGGCAGCGCCTCGAGACGGTGCTGCAGGCGCTTCGCCGCCGCGAGGTCGATCTCGGGATGCCGTCCGTGCACCTGCACGTCGATCTGCGAGGGCACGCCGAAATCCAGGATCTGGGTGATCATGTCGGCGGGCTGGAAGTAGAACAGCGCGTCCGGGTAGCGCCGGCGCAACTCGGTGCGCAGCCGCTTGGTGACCCGCGTCCCGGACACGCCCGGCGCGAACGTCGCCAGGATCTGCCCGTCATAGTAGGCCACGAAGGTGCCGTCGTTGAAGGCGAGGTTATAGTTCAGCGACGGCAGGCCGATATTGTCGACCATGGTTCTGACCCCGTCCTTGCCGGCGACGTCGCGGATCGTGTCCTCGACACCGCGGAACAGCTTCGCCGTCTCCTCGATGCGCAGCCCCGGATGGGCGCGCACGTGCAGGGCGATCTCGCCGGATTCGATCGCAGGGAAATAGTCCTGGCCCAGGAACGGCAACAGGCAGCCTCCGATCGCCAGCGTCGTGGCCGCGACGGCAGCCGTTACCCAACGATGGGTGATTGCCGCCCGCAGCAACCCTCCGTAGTAGGCCTGGAACCGCTTGAAGCGGCGCTCGAAGCCGGCGTGCAGCCGCGCGAACCAGCCCGGGCGCGCCTTCGAGGCGTCGCTGCCCTCCTGCTGCGCCTTCCGCGCATGCTCGGGTGCGAGCAGCACGTCGATCAGGATCGGCACCAGCGTGCGCGACAGCAGGTACGAGGCGAGCATGGCGAACACCACGGCCAGCGCCTGCGGGGTGAAGATGTATTTCGGCGCGCCGGCGAGGAACAGCACCGAGACGAAGGCCGAGCAGATCGAGAGTGTCGAGATCAGCGTCGGCTTGGCGATGCTCGCACCCCCCTCGACCACCGACTCGCGAAACTCCTTGCCGCTCTCGAGCACCCGGTAGGTGTTCTCGATCGCCACCGTGGCGTCGTCCACCAGGATGCCGACCGCCAGCGCCAGGCCGCCCAGCGTCATGATGTTCATGGTCTCGCCGATCGCGGCACACACCGCGAGCGAGGTCAGGATCGCCAGCGGGATCGACACCAGCACCACCAGCGTCGCCCGCCACGAGCCGAGGAACAGCAGGATCATCAGCCCAGTCAGCGCGGCCGCGATCAACCCCTCCTGCGCCACGTCGCCGATCGCGTTCGAGACGAACACCGACTGGTCGAACAGCGAGACGATCTTGATGTCCTTGGGCGCTCCGGCGATGATCCCCGGCAGCATCGACTTGACCGTGTCAACGATGTCCAGCGTCGAGGTCGAGCCGTTCTTGAGCACCGGCAGCAGCAGGCCGTTCTGGCCGTTGACGTGCACCATGTTCTGCTGCGGCGGCCCGCCCGCCCGGACGTAGGCGACGTCGCGCAGCAGGATCGGCGAGCCGTTCACGACCTTGACCGGCACGTCGTTGAGTCGCTCCAGGACGGAGGGGAGCGTGTTGATGTGCATGATGAACTGGGTCTGGCCGAACTTGGCCTGACCCGACGGCAGCGCGACACTCTGCGCATTGACCGCGTTGCTGACATCCAGCGGCGTGATGCCGTAGGCGGACAGCGCGTTCGGATCGAGGTCCACCATCACCTGTTCCGGCACCCCGCCATAGGGTGGCGGCATGGTCGAGCCGGGTACCGTCTGCAGCGTCGAGCGCAGCCGGAAGCGCATGAAGTTGTACACCGCGGCCTGGCTCTCGACCTGCGAGGTGGCCGCGACCTGGATCACCGGCACCGAGGAGGCCGAGAAGCGCAGCACCACCGGCGGCTGGATCCCCGCCGGCAGCTGGCCCCGGATCGCGTTGGTGGCCGAGGTCACCTGGGTCAGCGCCAGGCCGATCTCGACGTTGGGCTGGAAATACACCTTGGTGATGGTGATGCCCTGCAGCGTCGTGCTCTCCATGTCGCGTATGCCGACGACATTGTTGGAGAGCGCCAGCTCCTCGTAGCTGGTGACGTAGTTCTGCATGTCCGGCGTATCGAGGCCGGTATAGGTCCAGATGATGGTGACCACCGGGATGTCGACGTCCGGCAGCACGTCCTTGGGCATCAGGAAGGCCGCGGCGCCGCCGGAGAGCATGATCAGCAGCGACATGACGTAGAAGGTCACGCGGTATTTCAGGGCGAACGTGACGAGCTTCATGAGGTCTCTTCGATGGCTGCTGGCTGAAGGTCGTGTGGGCGCTCGGCGCGCGCCATGGGCGTCGGGCTCCGGCAGTGCCAGAAATTCCAGGTAGGCGCGTACCACCGGTTCCGCCGGCTGCTCGTCGTGGCCGCGGAACGCGGCGACCAGCTCCCAGCAGGGTTCGTCCTCGCAGCACAGCGTCGCGGTCGCGATCGGCGCGCCGCGAGGGCTGCGCAGCCGTTCGGCCGCCAGCGTCTCCGGCACCAGCGCCACCCCGAGGCCCTGGGCCGCGAGCTCGAGCAGCATCGCGATGTCGTTCACCTCGAAGCCGATGCGTCGCTGCAGGCCGGCGCGGGCGAAGCTGCGATCCACCAGCCGGCGCATCGCCCAATCCGACTTGAGCTCGATCATCGCCTCGTCGCACAGCCGGCCGAGCGGCATCTCGCGGTTGCCCGCGAGCGGATGCGACGGCGTGCAGACCATCACCATCCCCTCGCAGGCGAATAGCCGGGCGGTGACGCCGTCCGGCAGCACCTCCGTCGCCTGCGTGAAGGCGAGGTCAAGCCGGCCGTCGCCGACCTGCTCCAGCAGCGAGCCGGTGCCGTCGAACAGCAGCTCGACGTCGATGCCGGCGAACGCCCGGCGGAACTGGCCGAGCGAGCCGGGGAGATCTGCGAACGGCGCCAGGCTCTGGATCGAGCCGATGGTCAGCCGGCCGCGGCTGAGGTTGTGCACCTCGGTGACCGCGAGCTTGGCGTTGCGGGCCGCGAGGATCACGCGGCGGCCTTCCTCCAGCAGCACCTGACCCGCCGGCGTCAGCTCGACATGCCGGGTGGTGCGGATGAAGAGCGGTCCGCCGAGATCATCCTCGAGCGAGCGTATAGTAGCCGACAGCCCCGACTGCACGACGTTGAGCCGACGTGCCGCCCGGGTGAAGTGACGTTCCTCCGCGACGGCGATGAAGTGCTGGATCTGCTTCAGGTCCATGCCGGCGGACGCGCTTCCACGATGATGGCTAGGCGGCATGAGATAAGGCAGCCGCACGGATCATTCATCACCCTCGCTGCTCAATTTCAGCACATCTTACCATTTGTCACATCGCGTGATCGCGCGCAGCACTCGGCTGATCCGGAGGAACACGATGATGACGGACATCGACCGGCGCGCCTTCGGCGTCCTGCTGACCGGGCTCGGCGTCGGCGCGGCTTCGAGCGTTGCGGCTGCGGCGGCGTCGGTCGAGCGGATCGGGCTGCAGCCGAACGGCTGGGTGCCGAACAACCAGCACCTGCCGGTGCTGGTCTATCACCGCGCGCTCGACGTCGCCGGCCGCGACCCGGCAGCGTTCGAGGCGCTGAGCGGCCGCAATGGCTGGCCGGCGCAGTGGCGCAACGGCATCTACCCCTATCACCACTACCACTCCACCGCGCATGAGGTGCTCGGCGTCACGCGCGGCACCGCGCAGATCATCCTGGGCGGACCGGCCAGCCACGCGATGTCGGTCGAGGCCGGCGACGTGCTCGTGCTGCCCTGCGGCACCGGACATTGCCGCATGCGAGCCAGTGACGACTTCCTCGTCGTCGGCGCCTATCCGGCGGGTCAGGAATGGGACATCTGCCGGCAGGCGCCGACCTCGGCGATGACCGAGCGCATGGCGCGCCTGCCGTTCCCCGCATCGGACCCGCTCGGCGGTCCGGGCGGGATCCTGGTGTCGGCCTGGCACGGCCGACACTAACCGAGAACCAGACACGGGAGTTACGCATGGAATACCGACTGCTCGGCCGCTCCGGCCTGAAGGTCTCGACCGTCACGCTGGGCACCATGACGATGGGGGGCGCCGGCCAGTTCGCCAAGGTCGGCAATGTCGGCCTCGAGGAGGCGAAGCGTCAGATCGATCTCTGCCTCGATCACGGCGTCAACCTGATCGACACCGCCAACATCTACTCGGCCGGCGCCTCGGAGGAGATCGTCGGCGAGGCGCTCGCCGGCAAGCGGCCCAAGGGCGTGCTGATCGCGACCAAGGCGCGGTTCCCGTTCGGCGAGGGGCCCAACGACCGCGGGCTCTCGCGCTACCACCTGATCCAGGCCTGCGAGGCCAGCCTCAGGCGGTTGCGCACCGACGTGATCGACCTCTACCAGGTGCACCAGTGGGACGGTCTGACGCCGCTGGAAGAGACGCTGGAGGCGCTCGACCGCCTCGTCGCCGACGGCAAGGTCCGCTACATCGGCTGCTCGAACTACTCCGGCTGGCACCTGATGAAGGCGCTCGGCGTCAGCGAGCGTGAGCATCGCCAGCGCTTCGTCAGCCAGCAGATCCACTACACGCTGGAGGCCCGGGAGGCCGAGTACGAGCTGCTGCCGATCGCGATCGACCAGGGTGTCGGCGTGCTGGTGTGGAGCCCGCTGGCCGGCGGCCTGCTGTCCGGCAAGCATCGACGCAACCAGAAGACGCCGGAGGGCACGCGCCAGCTGGCCGGCTGGAGCGAGCCGCCGATCCGCGACGAGGAGCGGCTCTGGAACATCGTCGACGCCCTGGTGTCGATCGGCGAGGCGCACGGCGTCTCCGGCGCCCAGGTGGCACTCGCCTGGACGCTCGGCCAGCCGGGCATCACCTCGCTGGTGATCGGCGGCCGGACCTCGGCGCACATCGAGGATAATCTCGGCGCCGCCACGCTGGTGCTGAGCGACGACGAGCGCCGCCGGCTCGGCGAGGTCAGCGCACCGCCAGTGCTCTACCCGTACTGGCACCAGCTCTGGACCGCCAAGGACCGCTTCAGTCCGGCCGACCTGGCGCTGATGGCGCCGCTGCTTTGAGATGGCACGGCCCCGATCCGCGGATCGGGGCCACGCCTCAGGGTATCAGGACCTCAGGCAGCCAGGGTGGCGTCGAGGGTGATCTTGGCGTTCAGCAGCTTGGAGACCGGGCATCCTGCCTTCGCCTTCGCCGCGAGCTCCTCGAACTGCGCCTGGGTGGCGCCGGGGATCTTGGCGTGCAGCGTCAGCTGGATCGCGGTGATGGAGAACCCGTCGCCGTCCTTGTCCAGCGTGACCTCGGCCTTGGTCTCCATGCGCTCGGCGGTGAGATGCGCCTCGGTAAGCATCAGCGACAGCGCCATGGTGAAGCAGCCGGCATGCGCGGCGCCGATCAGCTCTTCCGGGTTGGTGCCGGGTTTGCCCTCGAAGCGGGCTGCGAACCCGTACGGATAGGCCTCCAGCGCGCCGCTCTTGGTCGAGATCGCGCCCTTGCCGTCCCTGATCGCGCCCTGCCAGACCGCTGATCCGAATGTAACCATCGTTGATTGCTCCCCAAGAGGGTGTTGACGTTGGGCCCGAGGCCCGACCGGTCGAGCCGCCGCACGTGCGCCTTCCGGCCCATGCCTGACAACGCGGGATGCCGAGAGTGGATCAAGCCATCCGTGCCAAAACTCTTCGCCCTCGCTGGATGCTGCCTCGCCCCGATCGCCGATCCGGCATTGGGATGCGGTGCCCCGAGTGTCGTATAGCGGGGAGATGAAGGCGAAGAGCAGCGACATGCCGGGCGGCGACCTGTTCGGATCGTCGGTCCCGCCGGACGAGCCAGGGTCGCAGCCTGGCGAGGGTCCGGCTCGGCCGCTCGCCGACCGGCTGCGTCCGGCGCGGCTCGACGACGTCGTCGGGCAGCCGCACCTGCTCGGACCCGACGGTGCGCTCACCCGCATGCTCGGGCGTGGCACACTGGCCAGCCTGATCCTCTGGGGCGGCCCGGGCGTGGGCAAGACCACGATCGCACGGCTGCTCGCGGAGGCCGGTGGGCTGCACTTCACCCAGCTCTCGGCGGTGTTCTCCGGTGTGGCCGACCTCAAGCGCGCCTTCGACGAGGCGGCGCGTCGTCGGCAGGCTGGTCGCGCCGGCACGCTGCTGTTCGTCGACGAGATCCACCGCTTCAACCGCGCCCAGCAGGACGGCTTCCTGCCGGTGGTCGAGAACGGGACGGTGGTGCTGGTCGGCGCCACCACCGAGAACCCGTCCTTCGCCTTGAACGGCGCGCTGCTGTCGCGCTGCCAGGTGATGGTGCTGCGCCGCCTGGACGACGAGGCGCTGGAGGCGCTGCTGGCGCGTGCCGAGGACGATGCCGGCCGCCCGCTGAAGCTGACGCCGCAGGGGCGCGAGGCGCTGCGGGCGATGGCCGATGGCGACGGACGCTACCTGCTCAACATGGTCGAGCAGATCCTCAGCCTGCCGGACGGCGCGCCGCTGGACCCCTCGGCGCTAGCGGGACTGCTCGCCCGACGTGCGGCGCTCTACGACAAGGACCGTGAGGAGCACTACAACCTGATCTCGGCGCTGCACAAGTCGCTGCGCGGCTCGGATCCGGACGCGGCGCTGTACTGGTTCGCGCGCATGCTGACCGGCGGCGAGGACCCGCGCTACATCGCCCGCCGGCTGACCCGCTTCGCCGCCGAGGATGTCGGCATGGCGGACCCGCAGGCACTGCCGCAGGCGATCGCCGCCTGGGAGACCTACGAGCGGCTCGGCAGCCCGGAGGGCGAGCTGGCGCTGGCGCAGCTGGTGATCTATCTCGGCACCGCGATGAAATCGAACGCCGTCTACCGCGCCTACGGAGCGGCGATGCGGGCTGCGCGCGAGACCGGCAGCCTGGCACCGCCGGCGCATATCCTGAACGCGCCGACCAGGCTGATGAAGCAGCTCGGCTACGGACGCGGCTACGAGTACGACCACGACACCGAGCAGGCCTTCTCGGGCCAGAACTACTTCCCCGACGCGATGCCGCCGGTGCGCTTCTACGCGCCCTCCGATCGCGGCGGCGAGCGCGAGATACGGCGCAGGCTGGACAACTGGGCCCGCCTGCGCGACAGCCAGCCGCCCGATACCCCCCCGACCACCACGAAGGGCGATCCGTGACCGTCTCGATCCAGACCGTCAGCGAGGACGAGGCGGAGATCCGGCTCGATCGCTGGTTTCGCAGGCACTACCCGTTCGTGACCCAGGGAGCGCTGCAGAAGCTGTGCCGCACCGGCCAGATCCGCGTCGACTCCAGGCGCGCCGAGCCGGCGACCCGGCTCAATCCTGGCCAGTCGGTGCGCGTGCCGCCGCTGCCGGACGTGACACGACCCGCACCACTGCCGCCGGCGCTGGACGAGCACGACCGGCGCGACATGGAGCGCATGGTGCTCTACCGCGACGAGCAGGTGATCGTGCTCAACAAGCCGGCGGGACTGCCGGTGCAGGGCGGCCCGGGGATCGTGCGCCACGTCGACGGGATGCTCGACGCGCTGCGCTTCGAAGCCGAGCATCGGCCGCGTCTGGTGCACCGCATCGATCGCGACACCTCCGGGCTGCTGCTGCTCGCCCGCACGCCCGGCGTCGCCGGCAAGCTCGCCGCCTCCTTCAGGACGCGCGACGTGCGCAAGACCTACTGGGCGGTGGTGGTCGGGCGCCCGCATCCGCTGCAGGGCGTGATCGACCAGCCGCTGGCGCGACTGGGCGCGGGACCGGGCGCGCTGACCATCGCGGCCGAACGCGGCGAGGAGGACGCGGCCCACGCGCTCACCGAGTACGTCGTGCGCGACTCCGCCGGCAGGAAGCTGTGCTGGCTCGAGATGTCGCCGCTCACCGGTCGTACGCACCAGCTGCGCGTGCATTGCGAGGCGCTCGGCACGCCGATCCTGGGCGATCCGAAATACGGCGGCCAGGCGGCGCATCTCGACGGCTTCCCCGACCGCCTGCACCTGCACGCCCGCAGCCTCGACTTGCCGCATCCGGCGGGCGGCAGGCTGAGCCTGAGCGCCGAGCTGCCCGCCCACATGCGCGAGACCTTCAAGGCGCTCGGTTTCGAGGCCGGCGCGCTGCCGCCGCCGGGACGGAGCTGACGGGGGTGCGCCGCGCCGGCCTCGTCCTGCTTCCTCTCGTCGTGCTGCTGCTGGCAGGACTGAGCGTCGGGCTGGTGCTGGCGCAGCGGCGGCTCGATCCCGAGACGCTGCGGCGCGCGGTGATCGCCTCCGTGCAGCGCCAGAGCGGCCGGACGGTGAGGCTCGGGCACATCGAGCTGCGGCTGCTTCCTGCGCCGCACGTGCTGGCGCAGGACTTCGCCATCGCGGACCGGCCCCGCGCCGGCGGTCCCGGTGCGGCCGACCCCGACCTGCTGCGGATCGGTCGTCTCAGCGCCGGGATCGGCATCTGGCCGCTGCTGCGTCACGTGGTGCGGCTCGACGGGCTCAGGCTCGACGACGTCGTGCTGCACGCGGTCCGGCAGGCCGACGGCCACGGCAACTGGGAGATGGCGCCCACGCCCTCCGGCGGCCACGGTTCCGCCGCCGGCGGCGGCGGCGGCCGCTGGGGAGTCGCCTTCGACACCGTGAGCATCGCGTCCGCGCACCTGTCCTGGCGCGATCTCCTGCGTCATCAGGGTGCCGAACTGCGGCTGACTGCGCTGGACGGATCGGGACTGCAGGGAGAGCGACCGCGCTTCCGCCTGTCCGGCGAGCCTGCGGGAGGGCGGAGGGGCGCCGCCTTCACCATCGACGGCGAGCTCGGGCCGATCGGACGGCTGTTCGCCGCCGGCGACCGCCGCACACCCTGGCCTGTCTCGCTGCACGGCGTCGAGACCGTCGACGGCGGGGTCGCCGGGCGCGCGGCAGCCGCGGGCACACTCGCCGATCCGCTGCACGGCCGCGGCTATGACCTCACGATCACCGCCTCGGTGGCGCGGCTGTCGGCGCTGAACCGTCTGTTCCCGCACGCGGCGCTCCCGGAAGTCGACGGGCTGCAGGGGTCGGCGCACCTGCTCGACCAGGGACGCCCGGTCGTCACGGCGCTGCAGGCCAGTGCCGGTCGCACGCCTGTCCCGGTGCCTGACCTGACCGTGCAGGGCTGGAGCGTGTCCGCCGATGCTCCGGCAGCGCCGCTGCGGGTCGCGGGCGTCGGCGCGTGGCGCGGGCAGACGCTGCTGCTGAAGGGCACGGCCGCGTCGCTGGCGGCGCTGGATGCGATGACGCCGGGTCAGGCGCCGGGGCGGCCGCTCTCCGCACCGGTCAGCCTCGCCCTCGGCCTGGGCCGTACTGCCTGGCACGTCGAGGGCGTCGCCGGCATCGGCCTGAGCGACCTGAGGCTGCGCGGCGTGATCCCCGACCTGCGCGACATCGCGGCCCGGGCGCCGCAGATCGGGCCGGTGACGCTCGCCGCACGGCTGCAGGCGGACCATGGGACGTCGTTCCGCCTGTCGGAGCTGCAGCTCGCCAGCGGTGCCGGGGATCTCGCCGGCGCGCTGACGCTCTCCCTGCGCGGACGCCCGGACCTGTCCGGAACCCTGCGCAGCTCGCACATCGACCTCGACCGGCTGACGCGGCCGGGAGCCGCCCGGCCTCCCGCGCGACGCCCTGTCGCGGGCACCGTCGCACCGCCGACCGGCGCCCCGGGCGACGCGGACCTGACGCTGCTCGCCTCGGACGTGACGCTGGCCGGCACCGCGTATCGCGGCCTGGAGCTGCATGCCG
>CAXTOE010000049.1:0-4881 GCA_964245685.1 uncultured Acetobacteraceae bacterium
CTTCTCCTCCAGGCGCAGCCGGCCTGCGGGCAGCGCGAGCAGGCCGCGGGCCAGCGCGATCGCCCCGGACGACACCACGCTCACCTCGGTGCCGCATGCCCGGAGCCGGGCGATGTCGGCGGCCACGCTCGCGAGCCAGTCGCGGCGCGGCGCGGCCGCACCGGGATCCACGACCATCGCGCTGCCGATCTTTACGACCAGTCGTCTGGCCCGGGCGAGATCCGGAACCTGGCCGCTCACGGCCCGGCGGGGTGGCTCGCCGCCGGCCGCGTCGGCAGGCCCGGCTCGACGAAGGAGGCAGGCTCGGCACGGCCGGCGCTGACCCGTTCCTGCAGCGCTCGCAGCGCCTCGGGAACGCCGGCGTGGCTGACGGCGGAGAGGGTCAGCACCGGCGCACCGGTCGCACGCTCCAGCGCGCGGCGGCGGGCGGAGATCTCGCGCGGCGTCATCGCGTCGGTCTTGTTCAGCGCAACCAGTTCCGGCTTGGCGGCGAGGCCGCCGCCATAGGACTGGAGCTCGCCGCGCACGGTGCGCCAGGCCTGCACCACGTCGCCGACGGCGCCATCGATCAGGTGCAGCAGCAC
The DNA here is from genome assembly GCA_964245685.1 of uncultured Acetobacteraceae bacterium. Lineage (GTDB taxonomy): Bacteria > Pseudomonadota > Alphaproteobacteria > Acetobacterales > Acetobacteraceae > Lichenicoccus. Next base: position 585 of record CAXTOE010000049.1, read on the forward strand.
CGCGCAGCGCTCGACGTGGCCGAGGAAGCGGTCGCCCAGCCCCGCGCCCTCGTGCGCGCCCTCGATCAGGCCCGGGATGTCGGCCAGCACGAACTCCTCCGACACCGACAGCCGGACCACGCCGAGCTGCGGGTGCACGGTGGTGAACGGGTAGTCGGCGATCTTGGGCCGGGCCGCCGAGGCGGCGGACAGGAAGGTCGACTTGCCGGCGTTCGGCAGCCCGATCAGGCCGGCGTCGGCGATCAGCTTCAGCCGCAGCCAGACCCAGCGCTCCTCGCCCGGCCACCCCTTGTCGGCACGGCGCGGCGCGCGGTTGGTGCTGGTCTTGAACGAGGCGTTGCCGAAGCCGCCATCGCCGCCGGCGCAGAGCAGCACCCGCTTCCCCGGCCGGTCGAGGTCGGCGAGCATGGTCTCGCGATCCGCATCGAGGATCTGGGTGCCGGTCGGCACCTTGATGACGACGGCGGAAGCGCCGGCGCCGGTGCGGTCGGAGCCGGCACCGTTGCCGCCCTTGCGGGCGCGGAAATGCTGCGTGTAGCGGAAGTCGATCAGGGTGTTGAGGTTGGCCACGGCCTCGAACACGACGTCGCCGCCGCGTCCGCCATTGCCGCCGTCAGGACCGCCGAATTCGATGTACTTCTCGCGGCGGAAGGCGCAGACCCCGTCGCCGCCGTCACCGGACTTGACGTAGATCTTGGCTTGGTCGAGGAATTTCATGACGGCGGTCGGGCTCGATACGGGTTCCGGAGACGACGAGGGCCGGCCGCAGACCGGCCGACCCCAGATGCGTCCGGGCGGAGGAAGGCGGCTATTCCGCTGCTGCGGCCGCCGGTGCGTCGACGCTCACCTGCACCCGGCCCTGGGCGCGGGTCTCGAACTTCACCTGGCCGTCGACCAGGGCGAAGATCGTGTGGTCACGGCCCAGGCCAACATTGCGGCCGGGCTTCACCTTGGTGCCGCGCTGTCGGATGATGATGTTGCCGGCAATGACGCTCTCGCCACCGAACTTCTTGACGCCGAGGCGTCGGCCGGCGGTATCGCGGCCGTTGCGGGACGAACCGCCTGCCTTCTTGTGTGCCATGGCTCAGTCTCCCGTGACTAGGCGGTGATGATGTCGGCGATGCGCAGCACGGTGACCGGCTGACGATGGCCGTTGCGGCGACGGCTGTTCTGCCGGCGGCGCTTCTTGAAGATGATGACGGTGTCGAGGCGGTCCTGGGCGACCACGGTGGCGGTGACGGTGGCGCCGGGCACGAGCGGCGCACCGATGGTGGTCCCGGCCTCGCCGCCGACCGCGAGAACCTCGGTAAAGGGCACCGTGGAGCCGGCTTCGGCTTCGAGCTTCTCGACCTTGAGCACCGCCTGCGGCGATACGCGGTACTGCTTTCCGCCGGTGCGGATGACTGCGAACATGGCTTTTCTCTGCTTTCCGATCTCTCGGCGCCGTGCGACCTCAGGGGAGGCAGGCACGATGCCCAGTCGCTTCTTGATTATGGGCCGCGCACGCGCGGCACCGCCCTGGCGGTCGCCGTTGCGGGAGCCCGGTGCTTATAGGCCCGGTTCTTGCCGTGTCAACAGGATTGCACTTCCGCGGGCGCACTCCTATAACCCGCCCGCCGCTTGCCTTGGGAGAGGTGCCAGAGTGGTCGATCGGGGCGGTCTCGAAAACCGTTGTGCGTGCGAGCGTACCGTGGGTTCGAATCCCACCCTCTCCGCCACCTGAACCTGCGAACCCCGGGCAGGAAGACGCAGGCATACGTTCCACGGGCGACGTTCAGGCACGACCTGCACCCGATCACGACGCTGTTGCCGTCCTGGCGCCGGTAGCTCGGCGACCGCGAACGCGGATGATCCATCCGATGCCGACGGCGCGACAGGACATCGCCCGCCTTGGATCGTATCGATACCGGACAGATAACCGCGAGCCACTACCGCCGCGGCACGGGGCCGGGTGACGCACAAGGGTGCGGATCGCACACGCCACGGAACGGCAAGATCGCAGCCGAAGCGCGCCGGCACGATCTCAACTGTGCAGACCAGCAACGAACATGACCGGCGGATGCGTCAGGCAACCAAGCGGCAGAGATCTCCCTGTTCCGCGGGATGTGCCTAGCACGGCCTCGGCATCACGGCGACGACTTTTCGCGTTCACTCGCGCTCATGCATGGCGAGCAGTGCCACCAGCAAGATGCGTGCCCAGGACTTGTGATTTTGTTCCTAAGTGCCCCGACGCGTTCGAGGTGCGTGCGCCGGCCGACATGCGGAGGCTGCCTCGGTGGGAGAGATGCCTGTGCAGATCACGCAGACAAACGACGTCATCCCGGACCGCCACCGCTTCAACGGGAAACATTCCGCACAGGTTTAATAAAGGCAAATACCTAGTCAAGGTCTCGATCTTTTCATGGCGCGCGGCCGCGCCGTTTCATCCTCGCTGTCGATCCCGTGATCTTCTTGTTGACTGCCGGAGCCGATACGCACATCAACTCATGCGTCGCCGCTCTTCGAAAAGAAACTTTACAGGTCACAGGAAGGAAAAGATCTTGTCATCAGGCTGGAACGACGACTTCACGCAGGACTCAGGCCTCAACAGCGGTCTCTTTCCGATGAGATGGGGCAACAGCGGCGAGTTCTCGTTCGGCAGCGACGGGTTGACGCTCACCTCCAACGGCAACTCCGCCGGCTTCATGGCCAGGGACGAAGGTGCTGGTGACGGTGACGGATACGGTACATTCTCCGCGACCTTCACGATGCCCACGCATCAGGCGAACGGCGCCTATATCTGCCTCTGGCCATCCAGCAACATCTGGCCCGGGCCGGAGATCGATCTCACCGAGCAGTATAATGGCCAGCCCTATCTCACCGTGCACTGGAAGGGCGCTTTGGGAGGCAACGACTACCAGGCGGTCGATTTCGATGCGGACTTGTCTCACCCGACGACGGTGTCCCTGAACTGGCAGGCAAGCGGCCTCACCTTCGACGTCAACGGCTCTCAGGTCGCCCAATTCCAGGCCGGCGGCCCGGTCCCGGTACCTAAAGATTACGCCGACGGCGGAACCAACGAGTCTTTCGGTGTGGGCAATTACGGTCCGCCGGGAACGTCCCTGACGGTGTCGGACATGAGCTACACCCCCGCGACGCAGGGCGGCGCGCCGGTCGCGCCGACACCAAATCCCCCTCCGACTCCCGCGCCCACACCGAACACGAACATCGCACTCTCCGATCCGGGCATGCACTTCATCGCGAATCCCTCGGCCGGTGTCGATGTGCCGATCACGATCTCCGATCCCGGGCTCAAGGACGTCTACGCGTTCGTCATGAGTTCGCAGAACATCGCTGAATCGAATTGGATCGACATCCCGCTGAACGCCGCGGGCCAGGCCACCCATGACTTCCACTTCCAGCACAGCGGTGACTACCTGCTGGCTACCAACGATCCTGCCGCGCAGACCGATCGTGGCTTCTCGGGCCATATCACGATCCTGCAGAGCAGCTGAGACGCCACGTACCTGCGGCGGCCGTTCGGCCCCGCAGGTGCCGAGGGTGAACCATCGATGCCGCACCGTTCACGACCCGTCGTGAACGGTGCGCTCCCGCGACCGATCGCCGACCCAAGAGCGGCATTGACCAGACTGGTAACGAATCCGCGATCAGTTTGCTTGCGCATAATCAGCGATCAATGTTACGTTATCGATCTTGATTAGGTGCCAAGGGGGCGCGGGTTGTGCATCCATCTCCTGACGATCAGGCCTGGAACTCGGCGGTGCCGCCGATGATCCATTACCGGCTGCTCACCGACGACGAGCACTGGTTCGTGCATTGGCGCTGCGGCTCGCGCTGGCTGCTGGTGCACGGGCCGGTCACCCAGGCGCAGGCGCGCGAGTGGATCGAGGGCATGGTGGCGCAGCAGCTGTAGCGCCGCCGGACCGGATCCGGCGCGACGATGTCCATGGTGTCGAAGCCGGCGTCGCTCGATTAAGCTGCCGAAACAGGTGTCAGGGTAGGCGCCAGGGCGCTGCGCTTCTGCTAACCTCGACCCATGTTCGAGCCGAAGACCTCGCATGGCCGATGATCCGTACGACGTGCTGGGTGTGCCGCGCGACGCGGATGCGGCCGCCATACGCCGGGCCTATCGGGCGCTGGCCAAGAAGCATCATCCGGACCTCAATCCCGGCGACACGTCCGCGGAGTCGACCTTCAAGTCGGTCGCTGCCGCCCACGACCTGCTCTCCGATGCCGAGAAGCGGGCGGCCTTCGATCGCGGCGAGATCGACGGCGACGGCCAGCCGCGGCCGGAGCG
>CAXTOE010000049.1:4932-11145 GCA_964245685.1 uncultured Acetobacteraceae bacterium
CCCCATTACCGGGACTTCGCCGATGGCGCGACGGGCCGGCGCTACCGCCCGGCCGGCGCCCCCTCCGGCCATCCGGCAGGCGGCTGGGGTGCGAGCGAGGAAGAGCTCGGCGACATCTTCAGCACCATCTTCGGCGAGCAGGGACGGGGTGCCTCGGGCGGCGCCGGCTTCGGGGCGGTGCGTGGACGTGACGAGCTCTATGGCCTGACCGTCGGGCTGCTCGACGTGGTGAACGGCGCCACCAGCCGGCTCACCCTGCCGGACGGACGCACCCTCGACGTCAAGATCCCGGTCGGTCTCGAGGACGGTCAGACGCTGCGCCTGCGCCAGCAGGGCAGCCCCGGGCTGAACGGCGGTCCCGCCGGCGACGCGCTGATCCAGATCAAGGTCGCGGCACATCCGTTGTTCCGCCGCGACGGCCGCGACATCCGCCTCGAGCTGCCGGTCTCGGTGACGGAGGCGGTGCTGGGCGCGCGGGTCTCGGTGCCGACGCCGGCCGGCCCGGTAACCATGACGATTCCGCCCGCCTCGGACTCCGGCACCACGCTCAGGCTGCGCGGACGCGGCGTGCCCAGGCACGGTGAGCGGGAGGCCGGCGACCTCTACCTCACGCTGCGGGTGGTGATCGGGCCGCCCGATCCGGCGCTCGAGGCGTTCCTCAGGGACTGGCGCCCGTCGCACGCCAACGATCCGCGCCGTGCCATGATGGGGGACGCATGATCACCATCGAGACGCTGTGCATCCGCATCGACGGCCTGCGGCGCGAGGACGTGGAGCGCTGGATCGGCCAGTCCTGGGTGCGGCCGGACGGGCAGCCCGGAGGCTACCTGTTCCACGACATCGACGTCGCACGGGTGCGGCTGATCGTGGAGCTGCGCGAGCAGATGCAGGTCAACGAGGAGGCGCTGCCGGTCGTGCTGTCGCTGCTCGACCAGCTCTACGAGGCACGGCGGCGCATGCGGCGGGTGCGCGATGCCCTCGATCGGGCCGCACCCCCGGAGCTGCGTCAGGAAGTGCTGCGGCTGCTGGCATCGGACATGCCCTGAACCCCGCCGCCGGCGACCGCCCCGGCCATTTGCCGCACGCCGGACGCTTGGCTATGACTCCGGCGTCTCGCTGAGGAGAGGGCATGGCTGATATCGACGAGACGTCGGGACTGTCGGTCTCCCAGAAGTTCAGCGGCTACTTCGACCGCTACCAGGCGGGCCAGGCTTCAGGCTGGGTGGCAAACCTGGCCTCGCCGCAGACCATCGTCTCGCTGGTGGTGATCATCGACGGTGCGGAGATCGGCCACGTGCTGTGCGACGGGCTGCGTCCCGACGTCCGCGACAGCCTGCAGCTGCGCTCGGCCCATGTCGGCTTCACCTACGACGTCCCCGAGAGCTACCTCGACAACCAGCCGCACGTGCTGAGCTTCCTGCTGCCCGATGGCAGCGTGCTGCCGCACGTCGGCGCGGAGGGGGTCGACCGGCCGGCCGGCGCGGTCGAGTTCGCCGACCTGCCGCACGTCTCGCTGCAGGGCCATCTCGATGGGCTGACCCACAACGCGCTGCGCGGCTGGGTGCTGCGTCAGGCCGGCCATCGCGGCACGCTGACTGCGCGCTGCGACCTGCTCATCACCTGCGACGACGTCCGAATCGGCCAGGTCAAGGCGGACCGGCTGCGCCGCGACGTCGGCGACGCGCTCGAATGCGACCCGAACTGCGGCTTCGAGTTCGCCATACCGCGGCCGTTCCGACGCGAATACCCGCAGACCTTCCGCGTGTTCGTGCTGCCGGAGATGCTGGAGCTGGACGGCAGCCCGCTGCTCGCCCGGGCCGTCTCGGAGTTCCTGGAGGGCCGGCTGCTGTCGCTGTCGGCGGACATGGGACGGCTGCACGGCGAGTTGCAGCGCATGCGTCGCGAGCTCGACCGGCTGCTGCCGACGGAGGGCTATCATCTCGACGACTATGACCGCTGGGCGCGACGCTACTACGAGAAGCTGCGCGCACGGGTCGCCGCCGGACGTCAGGCGCTGCGCGAGCAGGGCGGCCTGCCGCCGGAGCCGCTGGTCAGCGTGCTGTTGCCGACCTACCGGCCGGTGCTCGCCGACTTCGTCGCCGCGGTCGATTCCGTCATCGCCCAGACCTACGGCAACTGGGAGCTGATCATCGTCGATGACGGCAGCAAGTCGGCCGAGCTGTCGGAGCGGATCGATCTGTTCTGCCGCCACGACAAGCGCATCCGCTGCATCCGGCGCAGCAAGAATGTCGGGATCGCGCGCGCGACCAGCGTCGCCATGGACGCGGCGCGCGGCGCGTGGACCGTGTTCTTCGACCATGACGACGTGCTGGTCGACGTCGCCCTCGAGGTGATGATCCGCGCGGCCCAGGGCACCGGCGCCAAGCTGCTGTACTCCGACGAGGACAAGCTCGATCAGGCCGGCTATTTTCGCGAGCCGAACCTCAAGCCGGACTGGAACTACCGCTACCTGCTGGGCTGCAACTACGTCTGTCACCTGACCGTGGTGGAGACCGCGACCATGCGCGCCGTGGGCACGCTCAGGCGCGAGTATGATGGCGCGCAGGATCACGATTTCATCCTGCGCTGCGCCGAGCTCCTGGAGCACCGGCTGATCCACCACGTGCCGGAACTGCTGTATCACTGGCGCATCACGCCGAACTCCACCGCCGCAAGCATCTCCAACAAGCAGTACGCGGTCGATGCCGGCGTGCTCTGCGTGTCGGACCACCTGAAGCGGATCGGCAGACCGGCGGAGGTGCAGTCGATCAACGGGCTCTCGGTCTACGACGTGGTCTGGATGCCGACGCGGCCGGCGCGGGTGTCGATCATCATCCCGTTCCGCGACCAGGCGCAGATCACCCGACGCTGCGTCAGCGCCCTGATCGAGCGCACGCGATATGCCGAGTACGACATCGTCCTGGTGGATAACTGGTCGACCGACGACGAGAGCCGGCGCTTCCTCGCCGAGATGGAGACGCTCGAGCGGGTTCGGGTGCTGCACGTCGTCGAGGCGTTCAACTACGCGCGCCTGAACAACCTCGCGGCCAGCGGCAGCGATGCCGAGTACTACGTGTTCCTGAACAACGACGTCATCGTCGGCGATCCGGACTGGCTGCACCGGCTGCTCGGCGAGGCGATGGCGCGCGACGATATCGGCATCGTCGGTTGCAAGCTGCTCTATCCCGACCGGACGGTGCAGCATGCCGGCGTGCTGGTCGGCGTGCACGGCATTGCGGCGCACGTGCATCTCGGCCTGTCGGTGGATGATTACGGCTATGTCGGCCGCGCCCGGCTGAGCCAGGAGCTGAGCGCCGTCACCGCCGCCTGCATGCTGATCCGCGCCGAGACCTTTCACGCCGTCGGCGGCTTCGACGAGACGCATCTGCAGGTGGCCTACAACGACGTCGATCTGTGCCTGAAGGTGCGAGCGTCAGGGCGGCGCGTCGTCTGGTGCGCGGGCGTCATCGCCGAGCATCACGAGAGCCTGTCGCGCGGCAGCGACCTGGCTCCGGACCAGGAGGCGCGCTTCTTCCGCGAGCAGCAGGTGATGCTCGAGCGCTGGGGAGCGCAGCCGTTCTTCGCGAACGATCCGTTCTACAACCCCAACTTCTCCAAGACCGCGAGGCTGTACTACCACCTGGCCGACCCCGCCGACAGGCCGCCGCTCTGATCCCGCCCGCACTCGGTCGACGTGCGGCCTGCCTCGGGGCACTCGCCCTGCTCTGCGGCTGCGCCTCGGAGCCGGCGACGACGCGCTCGCCGCGGGATCGCCTCGACCTCGCGCGCGTGCAATCCTACCTCAACGCGCTGCACGGTCTGCGCGCGCGCTTCGTGCAGAGCGGGGCGGAAGGGATCACCGGCAGCGGCACCGCCTGGTACGATCCGGGCCGGCTGCGGCTGCAGTACGACGCGCCCGGCCGCATGGTGGTGGTCGCCTCGGGCCGGCATCTGGTGGCGCGTCGCGAGGCCGACGGCGCGACCACGCGTATCGCGCTGTCCGGCAACCCGCTCGGTCTGCTGCTGGCGCGGCCGCTGCGGCTGGACGGCGCGATCAGCGTCACCGACCTGCGACGTGGCCCGTCGCTGCTGCAGGTCTCGCTCGCCCGCACCGCGGATCCCGCCCAGGGGCTGCTGACCCTGGTTTTCATAGACCGGCCGGTCGGGCTCGGCCTGATCGGACTGGAGACGGTCGATGCGCGCCGCCAGCGCACCCGCATCGAGCTGACCGGCGTGGAGACCGGGCTGGTAGTCGATCCGCTGCTGTTCGAGCCGCCCGCCGGCTGAGACGCGCGACCCCGGCGCGGCCGATCATTCGAAGCAGGCGGCCCAGCTGCGGCGCAGGGCGTGATCCACGTCCTCGATGCCGGCGGCGAGGCCGAGCGCGCGCAGGCTGGTGACGCCGTGCTCGCGTATCCCGCACGGCACGATGCCGTCGAAGTGCGCGAGCTCCGGATCGACGTTGAGCGAGACGCCGTGCCAGCTCACCCAGCGTGTCAGGCGGACCCCCAGTGCCGCGACCTTGCGGTCCTGGCCGGTCCGCGGGTCCGCGACCCAGACCCCGACGCGACCGGCCCGGCGCTCGCCGCTGACGCCGAGCTCGGCGAGGCTGAGGATCAGCCACTGCTCCAGGGCGGCGACGAAGGCGCGCACGTCGCGCGCCGGCACCGCGCCGTGCGGCCGCTGCAGGTCGAGCATCACGTAGGCGACCCGCTGTCCGGGCCCGTGATAGGTCCACTGGCCGCCGCGTCCGGCGGCGTAGGTGGGAAAGCCGAGCGGGTTGAACAGGTCTTCCGGACGCGCCGAGGTGCCGGCCGTGAACAGGGGCGGGTGCTCGAGCAGCCAGACCTGTTCGGGCGCCTCGCCGGCGCGGATCGCGGCGATACGGCCGCGCATCGACTCCATCGCCTCGTCGTAGGGCACCGGAGCCGCGCTGCGACGCCAGCTCGGGTTTTCGGTCATTGCCGGTCGATCCTGCATCGGTTATACGCGCCCGTCAGCCGGTATCGCGCGAGCGGTAGCCGATGTCACGGTGCGGTCGTGGCGGAATGGTAGACGCGCAAGCTTGAGGTGCTTGTGGGGGAAACCTCGTGGAAGTTCGAGTCTTCTCGACCGCACCATCTTCACGGCGATCTCCCTTCCCGGCTTGCTCCCGACGACCAGGAGTGATCCCCTCCGGGCGTTGAACCCGCGGAGCGACATCTTGGACGAAGATTTCAGGAAGGCGGCGCTCGACTATCATCGCTCGCCCACTCCCGGCAAGCTCTCCGTGGTGCCGACCAAGCGCATGGCGAGCCAGCGCGACCTGGCGCTGGCCTACTCTCCCGGTGTCGCCGCCGCCTGCGAGGAGATCCGCCGCGATCCGACCACCGCCCGCGACTACACCGCGCGCGGCAACCTGGTCGGCGTGATCTCCAACGGCACCGCGGTGCTGGGCCTTGGCAATATCGGGCCGTTGGCGGGCAAGCCGGTGATGGAGGGCAAGGCCGTCCTGTTCAAGAAGTTCGCCGGCATCGACGTGTTCGACATCGAGGTCGACGCCGAGGAGCCGGAACGCTTCATCGACGTCGTCGCTGCCCTCGAGCCCACCTTCGGCGCCATCAACCTCGAGGACATCAAAGCCCCCGAGTGCTTCGAGATTGAGCGCCGCCTGCGCGAGCGGATGGGCATCCCGGTGTTCCACGACGATCAGCACGGCACCGCCATCGTCGCCGCCGCCGCGGTGCGCAACGGGCTCGAGGTGCAGGGCAAGTCGCTGTCGGAGGTGAGGCTGGTCACCTCGGGGGCCGGCGCGGCGGCGATGGCCTGCGTCGACCTGCTGGTCGAGATGGGGCTGCGCGTGCCCAACGTGACCCTCACCGACATCAAGGGTGTCGTCTATGCCGGCCGGGAGCCGGACATGCCTGCGAACATGGCCCGCTACGCCCGCCACACTGACGCCCGCACGCTGGCCGACGTGCTGGACGGTGCGGACGTGTTCCTCGGCCTGTCCGCACCCGGCGTGCTCAAGCAGCACTGGCTGCCGAAGATGGCCGCCAACCCGTTCATCCTGGCGCTGGCCAACCCGGAGCCGGAGATCATGCCGGACCTGGCGCGCGCGATCCGGCCGGACGCGATCATCGCCACCGGGCGATCGGACTATCCCAACCAGGTCGACAACGTGCTGTGCTTTCCGTTCATCTTCCGCGGCGCGCGCGCCGTCGGCGCGCGCGC
>CAXTOE010000049.1:11155-11807 GCA_964245685.1 uncultured Acetobacteraceae bacterium
TAGATCAACGAGGAGATGAAGCTGGCCGCCGTCGAGGCGATCGCAGCCCTCGCCCGCGCCGAGGCGAGCGAGGTGGTCGTCGCCGCCTATGGCGGCGAGGCGCCCAGCTTCGGTCCGGAGTACATCATTCCGAAGCCGTTCGATCCGCGCCTGATCCTGCACGTCGCACCTGCGGTGGCGCGTGCGGCGATGAAGAGCGGGGTCGCGACGCGCCCGATCCTCGATTTCGACGCCTACAAGGAGGATCTCGAGATCTTCGTGTTCCGCTCCGGCCAGGTGATGCGGCCGATCTTCGAGGTGGCGCGCAAGGCGAACAAGCGCGTTGCCTACGCGGAGGGCGAGGACGAGCGCGTGCTGCGCGCGGTGCAGACCGTGGTCGACGACCGGCTCGCGAGGCCGGTGCTGATCGGGCGGCACGCCAAGATCGCCCAGCAGATCCACAGCCTTGGTCTGCGCCTTGTGCCGGGCAAGGATATCGAGATCCTGGATCCGGAGCAGGACGTCACGGTGTTCGACGCGCTGCTGGCGGAAAAAGCACCTTACCCGCTCGCGGCCAAGGCGGGTTACATGCTGCGGCAGGACTACCTCTCGCCCACGCTGGCGGCGATGCTTTTTCCCGACCTGCTGCAACGGCTCTGGCCGTTCCCCGTTG
>CAXTOE010000050.1:0-8530 GCA_964245685.1 uncultured Acetobacteraceae bacterium
TACTTCGCCAGCACGCGTACGCCGCTCGACGCCGAGCCGGACCAGGGCTTCCCCAACTGCAGCCGCGCCGCCGTGACCTCGGCTAAGCTTCACACGACTCTGCGTCCGCACATGATCTATCACGGCGAGGAGGACGATTTCACTGCCGAGATGCGCGCCCGCGGCGTCGCGGTCATCCTGCACCGCCTGACCTTCCACGACGCGCTGCGCGAGGCGCAGGAACGGCAGAAGCCGGAATGGCCCGACTACATGAAGACCGCCGAGGGCGCCTTCATGCGGATCGAGATCGGGCTGCTGGAGATCGAGGAGTCGCACGTCCTCTACACCGACTGCGACGTGATGTTCGAAGCGGCGGTGACGATCGACCACCTGCGTCCCGAGCTGTTCGCGATCGCGCCCCAGTTCAAGCCGGACTCGTTCTACGACGACGTCAATTGCGGCGTCATGATCCTCAACGTGGAGCGGATGCGGCGCGACCGCCCGGCCCTGATCGAGTTCATGTGCGAGAATTTCGGCCGCATCGCTGGCTACGACCAGGAGCTGCTGCAGCTCTACTACAAGGGCCGCTGGGATCCGCTCTCGCCGGTCTATAACTGGAAGCCGCACTGGGGCGCGCAGCCGCGGGCGCGGATCGTGCACTTCCACGGCCCGAAGCCGGAAGCGGCGCGGAAATTGTTGCAGAATTCGGAATACCGGATGGACGACCCGGTGTTCCAGACCTGGCGGCACTGGTTTTTTGTTGCGCCCGACGGATATGAATATTACGTCAAAAGATGGATGGCGCTGCTGACGGAGGGGTAGGACGGGGCCGCACGATCCTGCCCCGGCGGACGTGAGGGCCGGGTCCGCAGCCCCCTGAACGGCAGCCGGCCGACCCGTCAGGATCGGGTCCCGAAGATCTCCCAGGGCCGCGCCGACGCGTGTCCGCGTACACGAGATGCGTCGACCAGAAGGGATATGACGATCCGATGAAGGTATTGATCTGCAGCGGCGGCCGCTACGAATCGCAGGCGAATGCGCAGGTGCGCAACTCCATCATGGATGGCTGGATGGAGTATATCGGCGAGGACAACGTGCTGTGCGCCAACATCAGCGGCGCGGCCGCGGTGGTGGCGCGACTGCAGCCGGACATCGTCATCGGCATCGGCTCGTATCTTCCGGAGAGCACCTATTTCGGCGAGGTCAGCCGCGAGGCGCGCCGGCTCGGCAAGGTGACGGTGTTCTGGGCGACCGAGGATCCCTACGAACAGGATGCCAGCTACCGGATCGAGCACGATTTCGACGCGGTCTTCTCCTGCGACCACTGGGGCGTCAATTTCTACACCCACCCGAACGCGTTCCACCTGCCGCTCGCCGGCTGCCACAAGCGACACTACGTGCCGATCGACGCCGGGCGCGAGAAGACCATCGACGTGATGTTCTGCGGCGTCGCCTTCACCAGCCGACAGGAGGTGCTGGAGGATCTGCGCTCCAGCCTGTCCGGTCTCGATCTCTGCTTCATCGGTCCGGGCTGGGGCAAGTTCGGCCACGGCTTCTCCGACCGTCGCATCGACAAGGTGCAGCTGATCGAGCTCTACCAGCGCTCGCGGATCGTGCTGAACCTCGGGCGCAGCCTGCATTTCGAGAATCGCCGCTACATGATCACCCCCTCCTCGCCCGGTCCGCGCACCTTCGAGACGGCGCTGGCGGGGACGGTGCAGTTCTTCCACGAGGACACCTTCGAGCTGCGCCGCTACTTCGCCCGCGACGAGATCCCGACCTTCTCCAACCAGGCGGAATTCGATACGCTGCTGGAGTATTATCTCGCCGATGCGGAGCGTGGCCTGAGGACCGCCGAGCTGGCGCAGAAACGGGCGCTGTCGGAACACACGTACGCCCACCGTGCCCGGCATGTGGTCGAGACGCTCAGGGCGAGGGGTTTGGCATGACCGTCATCTACAACACCAACTTCACGCACAACCCGAACTCCTACCTCACCCTCGCCATCCTCGACGCGGCGAAGGCGGTGTTCGGCCCGCAGGTGGTGCTGGCGGACAACCGCTCGCTGGTGCCGATCGCCGCCTCCGGCCTGCACGACGTGCTGATCTGCATCGACGGCCAGCGGTTGCACGAGGCGCTGCTGCGACGGGTACGGCGCTCGTTCCGCACCGTCGTGCTGTGGCTGTTCGAAGATCCGTTCATGCTGGAGTACAACCTGCAGCACGCGGAGCTGTTCGACTTCATCTTCACCAACGATCCCGCCTGCGTCGGCGCCTATCGCGGCCGCGGCCACTACCTGCCGCTGGCGGCGAGCGAGAAGTTCCACCTCCGTGCGGTCAAGGACGACGCCGAGCTCGACTACGACATCTTCTTCGCCGGCACCATGTGGCCGAACCGCATCCAGAGCCTGCGCCGTATCGTCAACGCGTTTCCCGACGCCAGGCTGAAGCTGGTCTGCCCGACCAACGAATACCTGCCGCCGCTCCCCTCGGACCTGGCACGGCTGGCGATACAGTGGCCGGTCAGCCACGAATCCTTCATCGACTTCGCCAACGCCAGCCGCGTCACGCTGACCATGTTCCGCGACTATGCCAGCCACGGCGATGTCGGCCAGGCGACGGCGCCCGGGCCGAGGCTGTACGAGCTCGGGCTGAGCGGCACGGCGCAGGTGGTGGAGGCGGGCGACGCGATGGACGCCGTGCATTTCGATGCGGTGGGCGGCGTCGAGCTGGTGCGCGAGGCGGGCGGCCTGGTCGACGCCGTGCGTCGCCTGCTGCAGAGCCCGGCGCTGCGGGCGGAGCGCGCGCTGCAGACGCAGCGTCAGGTGGTGGCGGCGCAGCTCTACACCCACCGCCTGGAGCGCATGCGCGACGTCACGCGGGCGAATTTCACGGTGCGTGGCGCAGCCCTCGAGCCGGTGTCGTCGAGTCGCAAGCTGCGCGTGCTGATGTGCACCCACTCGACGATCCACCGCAACGAGTGGGGCGGCGTCGAGGTCTACCAGCAGACCCTGTCGGCGATGTTCGAGCGCGAGGTCGACATGTTGTTCTGGCTGCGGCGCGACGGCCAGTGCCACCTGATGGACGACCACGGCGTCGTGCTGGAGCGGTTCGACATGCACGAGATCGGCTGGCTCGACAGCCTCACCGACGCGCCGGAGGAGGTGGCGTTCTCCAACGTGATCGGCCAGTACGGCATCGACCTGGTGCATTTCCAGCATCTCGGGCACCACACCGCCTCGCTGCCGATCATCGCCAAGGCAGCGGGCGTCGGCACCGTGTTCTCCGCGCACGATTTCTTCCTGGTCTGTTCGCGCTACAACTTGCTCAACCACGAGCAGGTGTTCTGCGACATCGGCAACAAGTCGATCAGCGCCTGCGACATCTGCCTGCGCATCGCCGAGGCGGTGCCGGCGGGCGCGCAGCAGACGCGCCGCACCTTCATGGTCGAGGTGATCCGCTCGATCGACGTGTTCCTGTTCGGCACCGCCTACTCCGAGGCGCTGACCATGAAGATCTATCCCGAGCTCGGCCGCCGCCGCCGCGCGGTGCTCGGCATCCCGATGCCCGGCAGCACCTTGATCGAGGCGCCGCCGGCGCGCGCGGAGACGCCGGACGCGCCGCTGGTGATCGCCGTGGTCGGCAACTTCCTCCGCTCCAAGGGCGCGGACGCGATCATGAGCCTGATCGAGGAGGCCAACCCGCTGCTGTTCCGCTTCCACCTGCTCGGCAACGCCGAGCCGCAATATGCGGAGGTGTTCGGGCGCTGGAACAAGCCTCACGTGACCTATCACGGCCGCTACACGCCGGGCGACCTGACCTCGATCGCGCAGGCCGACGTGGCGCTGCACCTGTCGATCTGGCCGGAGACCTACTGCATCTCGATGTCGGAGATCTGGCAGGCCGGCCTGATCCCGATCGTCAGCGACATCGGCGCGTTCAGTGACCGGGTCGAGCACGGCGTCAACGGCTTCAAGGTCAGGATCGGCGAGACCAGCGCGGTGCTCGACTACCTGGAGCTGCTGCGCGCGAGCCCGGCCACGCGCCGGGCGATGCGCGCCAGCATCGGGCCGCATCTGTGGACCGACACCCGCGCCTACGCCTCCGCACTGCTGGAGATCTACCGCTCCATCGCACCCGCCCGTCCGCTGGGCGATGTCGGGCTCGGCCTCGATGCCGGCCAGGTGCACCTGCTGCCGCATCCGAGCTGGAAGGACCTGGCGCCGCCGCGGCACATCTTCGATCCGAGCCGCCGCTCGACGATCCGGCTCGAGCTGCCCGCGACGATCCAGGACTGGAGCCATGTCCAGGGCTCGGAGGTCTACATCGATTCCGTCTGCGGCCTTACGCCCGAGATGCTGGACAAGGACGGCTTCCGGCCGGTGCCGGACCTACGCATCACCGGCTGGACCTTCGTGCCGAACATACGCGTCGGCGGCCAGGTCTCCCTCGCCCTGATCGGCGACGAGGCGGGACCGGTGATCTTCTTCGCCGCCACCCGCGACGTGCGCGACGACATCATGTCGAGCTTCCCGGCGGCCCCGCGTCGCTCCGGCTTCACCGGACAGATCGCGCTGCGCGGCAAATGGTGCGAGGGCCGCTACAAGGTCGCCATCATCAACAGCTTCGGCGATCGCGCGGCGTTCTGCCTGACGGCGCTGGAGGTCGAGATCGAGGCAGGCGCGGTGACTGGTGCCACGCTCGCCTCGCCGTCCAACGAGGCGGTCACGCGCGCCTTCTACCGGGTCGCGCAGCAGACCGGGGAGGATCGCCACCTCTCGATCTCGCGCCTGCCGATCAAGGATGCCGCCTGGCGCTCCGGACAATCGCTGCGGCATCACGTCGACCAGATCTGCGAGGCGGAGACCGGGGCGGCGGGGACGGATCTGCCGAGCCGGGTGTTCCAGATCAAGGGATGGGCGTTCCTGCCCGGTCCGGGACTGGCGGGCCGGCTCTACGTGGGCCTGGTCGATGCGAGGCGCGGCATCCGGGTGTTCGTGCCGACGTCGCGCGAGGTGCGCGGCGATCTCGCAACCTACTTCTCCGACGCGCCGCTCTGCGGCGGCTTCGGCGCCCGGATCGAGGTCGAATCCGGCTGGCATGACGGGAACTTCGCCTGCGCACTGGTCAATTTGGTGGACGGCGTGGCGTACAGCGTGGTGACCGGCATCGACGTGACGGTGCAGGACGGCCAGATCGTCTCGGTGGTGAAGACCGATCCGGACGCGGACCGGGTCGAGCAGGTGCAGTCCCGGCTGAAAGGCGTCATCACAGCGATGCCCGAAGCCGAGCCGGCGGTGGAGATCCCGGCTTTCGCCGACGCAGCCGTGCAGCCCGCGGAGCCGGACAGGGTCGAGACGGTCCGGCAGACGCGACGCAAGGCGGCGGTGCGGTAGCAGGCCGCTGAGAAAGCGCAGGCAAGGGCTTCGCCCTTGACCCACTGGGGCCGGAGGCCCCGGACCCCTGATTGATCAACTCTTGGATTGCAGGGGTTTACCTTTGATCGCGTCAGGCCGCCTCGAGCGGAAGCGCGTGCAGCGAGCCGAGATGGCGCTTGACGATCAGGACGGTCTCCGCGGCGAAGGCGCGCAAGGCGGGATGATGTCCGGATCTCGCCTCCTCCGCGAAGGCGGCGCCGTCCGCCGCGTGGATCGCGTCCATCTCCTTGATGTAGGCGTTGTCGAAGGCTCTGCCGGAAAGTCCCCGCAGGCGATCGAGACGCTTCTGGAAGGCGGCATTCAGCGCGGGTTCGAGTTCGATGCCGACGGATGCGGCGATGGATCTCAACTTGGCGCCGACGAGCTGATGATCGTGGACCTCGGTGAAGCCGATATCGACGATATCCTGCCGGGCGGCGACCTGCGACGCGACCTTGCTGGCCTCCACCTCGTACATCCCGCCCTGGGAGACCTTGGCGACGAACGCCCGATCCGCCGCCGACAGATCTCCCGGCGCCGCCAGGGCAGGCATCGAGGCCGAGCCGGCGGCCAGGACGGGCATGATCAGCGCGGCGCTGCCGCAGAAACACAGCACGGATCGACGTTTCACGGGTTCTCAACCTTCAGGGATGCAGATTGAAAGCCCCTGGTCGTGCGGATTGTCAATCGCGTCACGCGGGTGCGTCGTCGCCGGCGCAATTTCCCCTCTGGGCCGTCGAAGCCGCGTCGCGTAGGAGGAGAGACAGGGGGCACCGCGCGGCCGCGTCGTCAGCCATCAGGCGCTGCCCCGGCGCCGGAGGGAACGAACGGCCATGAAGGTCATCATCTTCGGCGCGACCGGCGGCACCGGTCGAGCGACCGCGCGCGCCCTCCTGGCGGCGGGACACCAGGTCACCGGCTTCGCGCGGGAGCCGTCGAGACTGTCCGACCTCGCCACGCTCGCAGCCGTTCGCGGCGACGTCGTGCGGGCGGCCGAGGTCGCCGCGGCGATACCGGGCCACGACGCGGTCATCGTCAGCCTCGGCAACTCGCAGAATCCGCTCGTCATGGCGCTGGGAGCCCGCCGCAGCACGACGCGTGACGTGTGCGAGGTCGGAACGCGGAACATCGTCACCGCCATGCAGCGGGCGGGCGTGGGTCGCCTCCTGGTCGTAAGCGCGTTCGGCATCGGCAACCGGCGGGCGCTGCCGTTCGCCTTCCGGCTGTTCTACCGCACGATCCTGCGCGAGCACATGGCCGACAAGGAAAAGCAGGAGATCCTCGTCAAGGCATCGGAGCTCGACTGGACGATCGTCCAGCCGGTCGGCCTGACCGACGGCAAGGCGACCGCGAATTGGCTGGCCGACACCACCGGCAAGATCCGTCGCCGGCAGATCAGCCGCGCCGACGTCGCCGCCTTCCTGCTGACCCTGATCGACGGCCGCACCTACCAGCGCGCCACCGTCGCCCTGTCCGGCTGACCGGGCGGAGCCGATCGCGTGCCGGAGCCGGTCGGCTCGTGCCTCGCGGTCTTGATGCGGTAGAGCACGTCGTGGTGTCCTCAACAGTGGAGAGATGATGACCCTGCCTCCCGAAGCTTTGAGACTGCCGGACCGACTGTTGCAGGGCGCGAGCGTGTTGCCCGATCGCGAGGCGATCCTGCCTTTGCTGCCGAAAGGCAGAGTGTTCGCAGAGGTGGGAGTAGCTCTCGGCGGCTTTTCCAGGTTGGTCAGGTCGCTCTGCGAGCCGAGCCTGTTCGTCGCGATCGACGAGTTCCGTTTGCACGAGTTGTCGACGCTCTGGGGGCAGCCTACCGAGGTGTTGTTCGGCGGCAAATCGCATCTGGATTTCTACCAAGCAGAATTCGCCGACACGATCGCGACCGGAGGGATGCGTGTCCTGGAAGGCGACAGCGCCGCATGCCTGGAGAGACTCGATGATGCCAGCATCGACATCATCTACGTGGATGCCGACCATCGCTACGAGTTCGTGCGCAGGGATCTGGCGGTGGCTCGCCGCAAGGTGCGTGCGGATGGATGGATTATCGTCAACGATTACCTGATGGTCACCGAACTCGGCGCGACGATCTCGTACGGCGTGGTGCATGCGACCCATGAATTCATGCTGGAGCATGACTGGGGGATGCAGTATCTGGCCTTGCAGACCCGGATGTTCTGCGACGTAGCCTTGCGGCCGAGCCACATGCTGCCGAATCTCGCGACAGAAAATGAAGCGCTTCGCGCGGAAGTGGCGCTGCTGCGAGGCTCCACGTCCTGGCGGGTGACGAGGCCGCTGCGTGCCGCCAGTCGACTGCTCGGGCGGTAACAGGCCGCCATGAATCGGGGTCTGGGGCCGCCGGCCCCAGCGGGTCAAGGGCAGAGCCCTTGGCTTGCTTCTTCCGCAGCCCGCTACCCCACCGGCCCGAGCCCCCTGGTCCGCGCCGCCACGGTGGCCAGCGTGCGCAGGATCCTGGCACTCGCCCTGACCGTGCCCGACAGGTTGCCGGCGACCTTGGACCGCCCGGCGAGCCGTTGACGATACGGCACCGGCACCTCGATCACGCGCAGGCCCGCGGCAGCGACGCGCATCTGCATCTCGAGGTTCCAGCCATAGGTCATCTCCCGCATCCCGAGGTGCCGCAGCACGTCCAGCCGGATCGCGCGATAGGCGCACATGTCGCGGTAGCGGGTGCCGGTCAGCAGCCCGACCGCGGCACCCACGGCGCGTCCCGCCAGCACCTGGTGCAGCCCCATGCTCCCCGGCTCGCGTCCCTCGCGGTCGCGCACGGCGATGACGAAGTCGGCGCGTCCGTTCAGGATCGGGCCGACGATGCGTCCCGCCAGCTCGCCGAAATCGCTGCCGTCGCCGTCCAGGAACAGCACGATCTGCGCGCCCAACGCGGCGGCTCGTTCGGTGCCGCTCAGGCAGGCGCGCCCGTAGCCGCGACGGGGCTCGGACAGCACCTCGGCACCGGCGCGCCGTGCTTCCTCGACCGTGCCGTCGGTGCTGCCGCCATCGACCACGATCGCGTCGGCGATCAGGTCGCGCGGCAGGCGAGCGACGGTCGGGCCGATCGCGCCGGCCTCGTTCCAGGTCGGGATGACGGCGGCGATCCTGAGCGTTGCGCCAGGAACA
>CAXTOE010000050.1:8540-11642 GCA_964245685.1 uncultured Acetobacteraceae bacterium
GAGCAGGTTCTGCCGGAAATCCTGGTAGGCCGGGCCGTTCCAGATCTCGCGCAGCGTCTGCTGGGTGGCGTCGCCCAGCGTGTAGCTGTCGTAGCCGCGGGCGGAGAACGGCGCGATGCAGCAGGGCAGCGCGCGGCCGTGTGCGGTGAAATACATCAGCGACCAGGGGCGGCGGCAGGTCGACCAGGGCTGCTCGGGCTCGTCCCCTGCCTTCTTCAGGCTCAGCCCCGGCTCGGTGGCGCCGGACGCGTCGATGCTCACGCCGAGCTCGCGGCCGAGGGCTTCCGCCGCCGCGATCACCGCCTGCTCCTCGGCCTGGGTGCGCTCGAACAGCGAGCTGTCGGCGCGCGCCAGGCCGAAGCCGGCCTCGTCGAACACCAGGCGCTGCAGATGCACCTCGCGCACGCCCATGTCGGCGGCGAGGCGGACGAACTCCGGAAGCTGCTGCACCGTCTCCTTGAGCCCGGTCAGCCAGAGCGAGACCACCGGCGTGCGCGCCCCGGTCTCGGCCTGGTAGCGGGTGAACAGGCGCACGTCGCGCACGATGCGGTGGAAGAAGTCCTTGCCGCGCACGAGCTTGTAGGTCGCGGCGTCGGCGGCATCGAGCGAGACGCGCAGCTCGTCCAGCCCGCTCGCCACCAGCTCGGGGAACTTGCGCGGGTTGAGCAGGGTGCCGTTGGTGTTGAATAGCACGTGCACGCCGCGATCCTTGAGGTAGCGGATCATGCGCGGCAGCGCCGGCACCAGCATCGGCTCGCCGACCCCGTGCAGCACCGCGCGCGAGACGTCGGGCAGCTGATCGACGATGCGTGTGAACAGCTCCCAGCTCATGTCGGCAGGCGGTTCCAGCGCCTCGAAGGTGCGCGGACAGGTCTCGCACAGCAGGTTGCAGCGGTTCGTCACCTCCAGGTAGAGGCACACCGGCGGCGCCGCAGCCTCAGTCGCCCGCGTCGCGCCCACGGCCTCGAAGTAGCGCTTCGGATCCCGGTGCCGGCTCGGCTCGGGCTGGGTGACGGTCTGCATCAGCTGTTCCTCGCGATCGTGGAGAGCCCGGTGGCGAGCAGGGGCGGCGGTCGGTCCGCGGTGCGGCGGCGCAGCTCCGTCGCCGCGAGCAGGATGGCCGGGCAGAACACCAACGCGCGCCAGAGGAAATGGTCGTGGAACGGCCGCAGGTCGAGCAGCAGCGGCGCCACCGAGAGCCAGAGCACCGCACGCACCGGCGCCACGGTGGCGAACACCGCCAGGAACGGGAAGTACCAGGAGTAGTGCGGACTGAGCAGGATCATGAAGGCGCCCGCGAGCCAGCCGCCCTGGGTGCAGAGCCGCACCGCGTCTTCGGCGTCGGGCAGCGTCCGGCGGTTGCGCAGCACCATCGCGAGCGCCATCGCGCCGAGCACGAGCCCGCCCAGCAGCAGGTAGAGCGGGACCGCCATCGGCGGCGGCGTGACGAACTCGCCGAGCCCGGCCAGTAGCCAGACGCCGTCGCCGCTGCCGATCCCCTCCTCGCTGCCGTAGGCGGAGAGGAAGCCGAGCACGCGTGTGCCGACCCATGGGTAGCAGATCCCGTCATAGCAGGCGTAGAGCCCGGCGATGACGGCGAGGCACGCGAGCGGCACCCGCCAGCGCACGCGGGCCGGCACCGCAGTGGGCCGCCACAGGCTGGGGGCGATCGCCAGCGGCAGGAACTTGACCAGGATCGCCGCCCCGAGCACCGCGCCGGCGAGACCGTCGTGCCGGCGTGCCCGGCACAGCAGGGCCAGCGCGATCAGCCCGAGTGCCGCGGCATCGACGTGACCGTTGCCGGCGAAGGCACAGACCGCCAGCGGGTTCCAGGCATAGATCAGCACGCGCGCACCCGGCAGCCCGGCGATGCGCAGCAGGCCGAGCAGGCAGGCGACGGCGAGGCACTCGAAGCCGACCATCGCGAGCTTGACGGCGAGTGCCGACTGGCCGACCGCCGCGACGGCGCGGAAGATCGCCTGCGCCATCGGCGGGTAGATGGTGGGCGCGTAGTCGCGCCGGTTGATGTGCGGATAGATCGTCCGGTCGCGCAGGCCGGCGAGCGCCGGATCGGCCGGAACGTAGCGGTACGGGTTGATCCCGGCGGCCTGAACGCCGCCGTCCCAGACATAGCGGTAGAGGTCGCTGGACAGGAACGGGGGCGCCAGCAGCACCGGCAGGCGCACGGCCAGCGCCACTCCGAGCACCAGCCAGAGCAGGCCGCGCGAGGGCGTGCGCAGGCGGAGCACCAGCGCGCAGGCGGCCAGGTAGACGACGCCGGCGCAGGCGGCCACCGCGACGAACAGGTTGGTGCGCGACACCGAGCCGACATTCTCGGCTCCCGGCACGTGCAGCGACAGGCCGAGCAGCGTCAATCCGAGGATGGCGGCCCCCGCGGCCGGCAGGGCGGCCCTCTCGATCAGACTCGGCTTCAAGGCTGGCGTCCCCGCGCATACGTTGCCGCGCGGGTTGTATCACAGGCCGAGACGGTCGAGGCAGGCGCGGGTCACGGGCGCGGCATAAGGGTCGCCCGCCGCACCTCCGGAAGGCTGGCGGCAGGAGCGCCGCAGGCGGGCCAGCGCCGCGCCGTCGTCGACGTCGTACCAGACCGGCAGCTCGACCAGCTTCAGGCCGATCGCGTCCGCGCGGGCACGGGTCTGCGCCGCCACCGCGTCGGTGCTCCAGGCGATGTCCTCGAACAGCTCGGCGTGCGCTGCCTTCAGGCCGATCAGGTAGTAGCCGCCATCTTCGGCCGGTCCGAGCACCGCACGGTCGCCGGGCTCGGCCAGCACGTGGGCCGCGTGCACCAGGATCGAGGTCGGCAGGGTGGGACCGTCCGCGTTGAGCAGGCAGGCGCTCCCGAAGCCGCGATCGAGCAGGGAGCGGATCGCGTGCAGCAGGCAACGTCCGAAGCCCTGCACGCGCGGCGGCATCTCGCCGCTGCCGTCCGCCAGCAGCAGCGGGGTGTACGCCGCGAGATGTCCGTCGAACAGCGCCTCCAGGCCGGCCGGAGCGTAGGCCGCGTAGCCCTGCAGCGCCGCCGCGGGGGAGGCGGCGCGGATGGTGTCGGTGGTGGGGCGCCGGGAGGGGGCGCCGCGTGCC
>CAXTOE010000051.1:0-11416 GCA_964245685.1 uncultured Acetobacteraceae bacterium
CGTACGACACGGTCGCGCTCGCGCAGGTGACGGGCTCGCAGATCGTCAAGAACGGCGGCAAGACCTGGTACTTCCTCACGGCCGACTACGCGTTCGGCTCGTCGCTCGAGAAGGACGCGTCCGACGTCATCAAGGCGAACGGCGGCCGCAACTGATCGCGGCGGATGGCTCGCCGTCCGCGAGCCGGGCGGGAGGCAGGAGGTCCGCCTGCCATCGCGTCGATGGATCCATGATGGGGATCCGCCCGGATCTTGACATGCGGAACACGCCCCCTCGTGCTGCAGGTGCCTCTCTGACTTCAAACCAGGAGTTTCGCCATGGATACGGTCGTCGTCGTGGGCGCTTCGGGAGCTTCGGTTCCGGTGACCGTCGATGGTGCGGCTGCCTTTTCCCTGGCCGAGACCTTCGCCGGCGCCGTCGACGGCCTGGCCTCCAGCGGCAGCCTGTTCGCGCAGGACCTGATACCGGGAGGCACGATCGCGACGGTGCCGGGCGGCGACACCGGGGAAGCGCTGCTGTTCACGCCGGGAAGCGTCGTCTTCCCCGCGGGCTACGATTTCCTGACCATCCCGACCGTCAGCGCCACCATCGACGAGACCGCAACGGCTTCGGCGACCACCGTGCTGGCCGGTAGCGGCAACACGACCATCATGGGCGGCGGCGGCGGCGCCTTCATCGCCGGCGCGGGCAACAACCTATTCCAGGACCTCAGCGTGGGCGGCGGCAACTACACGATCGCACTCGGAGACGGCAACGACAGCGTCGACGTCTCCGGCGGCAGCAACCTGATCTTCACCGGCGCAGGTCACAATCAGGTGGAGCTGTATGGCGGCCGGACTACGGTCTGGTCGTCCGGCTCGGACACCATCAATGCCGAGAGCGATGACGTCGTCGGGCTGAACGGGTCAGGCAGCGACGTGAGTGCCGGGGAAGACACTCTGGTCGTGGATAACGGGGTCGGCAACTCGGTGCAGACCGGCAGCCTGACGTCCGAGACGATCTTCGGCGGCGCCTCCGGCCAGTATACCTACGGGCCGGGAGACACCACCATCGTCGGTGGCGCCAACGACACCATCAGTGGCGGAGGCACTTCCACCAGACCTGCCCATGCCAACATCTTCGGCGGGGTCAACACGGTGGTCGATCTCAACACCTTCCTGGCGAGCTTCACCTTCATCGCCGATCCTGGGCGGAACGCCACGCTGGTCGGCGTAAACTCCGACGCGGTGTTCGGCGCCGACGGCGCGACCATCAGCTACGCCAACATGGAGGGTCTGAGCTACCTGATCGCAGGCTCTGGCAACGAGACCTTGAACGGTGCGGGTGCGTCAGGCTCGCCGGAGTTGTTCGGCGGCGGCGGCACCGCCCTCATCGGCGGCTCCGGAGGCGACACGGCGATCGCCGGCACGGGCAACGACACCATCACCGGCGGCTCAGGCGGTGCCAACCTGTTTATCTTTTCCAACGGGGCGGCAGGCGGTCACGACGTCATCACCGACTTCACCAGCGCCGCCGGCAACCGCGTCGGCCTGTTCGGCTACGGCGCGAACGCGGCGCAGGCGGCGCTCGCGGGCGCATCGGGCAGCGGCTCCGGTAGCGTCATCTCGCTCAGCGACGACACGACCATCACCTTCGACGGGATCACGCCGGACCAGCTGAAAGCACATGCCGGCAGCTTCTTCTCCACCTAGGGCACGACCGGTCAGGCGTCACTGCCGGAGAGGATGCCGGCGAGCAGCGGCCGCACGTAGAGGTCCGAGGCGTCGTCGGCGGTGGCGCCGGGCACCCAGCGTCCCAGCTCCTCGGCAGAGTTGATCGAGGAATGCCTGCTGCGCCTCGCGGATGCGCGCGAAGCTGTAGTCTCCGCCGCGATGGCGGTCGATCAGGGCAGCCGGAGGCCCGGCGGCGGGGTGCCGCGCGTCCCGCCTCGGCCACGCCACCGCAACGTCATCGCACAGACCCGGGTTCTCAATTTTGGATTGTTGAGCCGAGGACGCCTTGTTGTAGACAAACCGTGAGCCTCAGATCGGTGCGGCGCGGCCTGGTGAAATCGGCTGTCGCCGGTTTCGGCAAGCTTGACAAGAACAGGGTTGCGCGCGGGCCGCTCGACACACGCCAACGCCGCGCATGCCGCCGGCCCCGGCCGCAGCTTCCGGCTCGTGCCGATGGACGACCATGTCGATCCGGACCACTCGCTCACCCTGCTGCACGAGGCGGTCAACAGGGGGATACTTCTTCATGTGCTCGCCACTCTATTGCCAGTACGTATCGAACTCGCTCTGCGGCAACCTCGAGAACTTCGTCGATAACTTCTCCCACAGCAGCTACCCGGAGTGGACCGGCGGCGGCATCGAGCCGAACCCCGCTCAGCCGACTTCCCGCAGCACCTCGATGAAGGCGCGCAATCCCGGCGGCACGTGGCGGTGGCCGGGGTAGTACAGCGCCAGACCCGGGATCGGCGGGCACCACGCTTCCAGCACGGTGACCAGCGCGCCGCGCGCGACGTAGGGGCGCGATGCGCTGTCCGGCACGTAGGCGATGCCCAGTCCTGCCGCGGCGGCCTCGGTCATCAGCTCCACATGGTCCAGCGTGAGCGTGCCGGCGACGTCGACGGACAGTTCCTGACCGTGCCTCTCGAACTCCCAGCGATACAGCTTGCCGCTCGGCATGCGCAGCCGGATGCAGGCATGGTGCTTCAGCTCGTCGGGGCTCGTCGGCGCGCCGTGTCGTGCCAGGTAGGCCGGCGACGCGGCAGGGGCGAAGCGGACCTCGCCGCCGAACCGCACCGCGATCATGTCGCGCGGCACGCTCTCCCAGAGCCTGACGCCGGCATCGAAGCCGCCGGCGACGATGTCGACCAGCCGGCCGTCGGTCACCAGGTCCAGCGACATCTGCGGATGGCGGGCGAGGAAGCTCGGGATCGCCGACCGCAGCAGCGCGCGTGCCGCGGCCTCGCCGGCGTTGATGCGAAGCGTGCCGCTGAGACGATGGCCGAGGTCGCCCGCCTCCTCCAGCGCCAGGTCGAGCTCCCGCAGCAACGGGTTCAGGCGCGCGACCAGGCGCTCGCCGGCCTCCGTGGTCGAGACGCTGCGCGTCGTCCGGTGCAGCAGGCGCAGGCCCATCTTCCGCTCCAGCGACTGCATCATGTGGCTGAGGGTGGAGGACGACAGCCCGAGCTCGTCGGCGGCCTTGCGGAAGCTGCGGTGCGTCGAGATAGCCGCCAACGCGGTGAGGTCGCTGAGTGACGGTTTGGCCATTGGTGGGTATTATGCAGCAGTTCATCCATGACGCGGCCTCTAATCGCAGCAGAGCCGATGCGCCATCTCGTCCCCGGGGCGCCGCTTCCGGTGCCCATGGGAGATTTCGCGATGTCGAAGGCATGGTTCATCACCGGCACCTCGTCCGGGTTCGGACGCGTCCTGACCGAGAAGCTGCTGGCGCGCGGCGACCACGTGACGGCGACGCTGCGCGCGCCGGGCCCGCTCGACGCGCTCAAAGCGCGGCATGGCGACCGCCTGCGTATCGCGTCGCTCGACGTGACGCAGGGGCCGGCGGTGCGCGACGCGGTCGACCGGGCGTTCCACGACATGGGGCGCATCGACGTGGTCGTGAACAACGCCGCCTACGGCCTGTTCGGGGCGGCGGAGGAGCTGACCGACGAACAGATCGGCCACCAGCTCGACACCAACGTCGTCGGCTCGATCCGGGTGATACGGGCCGCGCTGCCGCACCTGCGCGCGCAGGGCGGCGGCCGCATCCTGCAGATCTCCTCGGAGGGCGGCCAGATCACCTACCCGAACTTCAGCCTCTACCACGCCAGCAAGTGGGCGATCGAAGGCTTCGTCGAGTCCGTCGCCCAGGAGGTGGCGCCGTTCGGCATCGACTTCACGATCGTCGAGCCGGGTCCCGCCCGCACCAGCTTCGGCCAGGGCCTGGTCAGCCCGCCGCCGATGCAGGTCTACGACGATACGCCGGCCGGCGCGGTGCGACGTGCGGTGGCGGCGGGTACGTTCGTGCTCCGCGGCGATCCCGAGAAGATGGTCGACGCCATGATCGCCTCGGTCGGCCGGACGCCGGCGCCGCGGCGGCTGCTCCTGGGACGCGAGAGCTTCGAGCGGGTTCGCGCGGCCCTGGTCGAGCGGATCGCCGCGCTGGATGCCCAGAAGGAGATCGCGCTCTCGACCGAGATCGACGGCTGACGGCGCCGCACTCGGGGTCTCGATACCAGGCCGGCTAGAACGACACGTCGGCCGGCTGCGTGACACGCAGCACCGACAGGTCGCCGGTCAGTCGCCGCCAGGCCTGCCGGATCGCCTCGAGCCTGCCGCGGTTCTCCGACGTGTTGGGGTAGTCGATGACCAGGATCCTGGACCGCAGCCGCTCCGGTACGGCCTCGCGAGGTCCCTGCCACTGCCCGTACGCGGCGACCACGCTGAGGCCGTCCGGAAAGCGCGGCGTCACCTCGCGGTCGAGGAAGCCGCGCCACCCGGCCTCGTCGATCCCGCGCGAGGGCCGATCGGCGGGTCCGAGCCCGAAATACATCCTCGTCTCGACCCATCCGCGCGCCCGAGCCGGATGCGCCGGATCGTCCGCCGCGGCGCTGCAGCCGCCCAGCAGCGCAGGCTGCAGCAAGGCCAGCAGCGGCAGGATCGTGCTGAAGCGGCAGGATGCCATGCGACGTCTCCAGTTGCGCCACCCCGGGGCCGTCGGCGCTAACAAAAAAGCACCTCGCCGGCGGTCCATGGCGCTAGGCTGAGGCGGGTGACGCCGGGATGGCAGGAAGACGTCATGGGCAGGCTGGGACGCGTTCTACGGATCAAGCAGATTACGTCGGACATGGTGCGCGGGATGCCCAACACCGTGTTCGTCCTCGACGACAACATGCAGCGGATCAGCCCGAACGGTCAGGCCGCCGCGATGCGGGCCGAGCCCAACGTCATCGGCATGCCGACGCGCTGGCACCTGGGCGCCGAGCCGTCGGCCTTCTTCTCCGACGACGACTGGCGCTCCAACGGGATCTTCCAGACCGTCAGCGAGGCGTTCGACAGGATCGAGCGCGCGCTCATCGAGGGCAGGAACGTGGTGTTCCCGAGCGACGGGCTGGGGAACGGGACGACCGACCTGCGACGACGTGCGCCGCTGGTCCACGCCTTCATCTCGAGCCGCATCCTGGAGCTGGAGTCGGACTACTCCGGCTGAACACAGCCGCCGGCCGTGGCTTCCAGCCGATCTTGCTCTAGCCCGGACGCACCGGCCGGTGCAGGCTGCGATCACCACCGCGCGGAACCGACCGGTCCTGCGACCCAGGAGGACGAACGTGCGACGCATCGCGCTCATGCTCGGCCTCGCCGGGCTCGTCGCCGCGCAGGCGCGCGCCGCGGACGATCACCTCGCCCGGCTTGAGCGGACAGCGTCGCATGTCGTCATCACGCGCGACGACTGGGGGATCGCGCACGTCCGTGGCCACACCGACGTGCAGGCCGTGTTCGGGATGATCTACGCCCAGGCGGAGGACGATTTCGGGCGGATCGAGACGAACTACCTGACGGCGCTGGGCCGGCTCAGCGAGGCCGAGGGACCCGCCGCCCTCGCCCAGGACCTGCGCGCGAGGCTCTACGTCGATCCGGACGACCTGCGTGCCCGATACGCGGCCAGCCCGTCCTGGCTCAAGGCGCTGATGGACGGGTGGGCGGACGGGCTGAACTACTACCTGGCGACGCATCCTGCGGTCGCGCCCAGGGTGATCCGGCACTTCGAGCCGTGGATGGCGCTGGCCTTCACCGAGGGCAGCATCGGCGGCGACATCGAGCGCATCCCGCTCGCCGAGCTCGCGCGCTTCTACGGGCTGCCGAAGTTCGCCCGGCTCGAACCGGTCCGCGCCGTCGACCCTCTCGAAGCGACCGGATCCAACGGCATCGCCATCGCACCCTCCAACACCAGGAACCATCACGCGCTGCTGCTGATCAACCCGCACACCTCGTTCTATTTCCGCTCCGAGCTGCAGATGACCAGCGACTCCGGGCTCGACGCCTATGGCGCGGCGACCTGGGGCCAGTTCTTCATCTATCAGGGCTTCAACGACCGCGTGGGCTGGATGCACACCTCCAGCCACGCCGACGCCGTCGACCAGTTCGTGGAGACCATCGTCCGTCAGGGCGACCGGCTGTCCTATCGCTACGGCAACACCCTGCTGCCGGTGCAGGCATCTAACGTCACGCTGTCGTACCGGACCGCCGCGGGCGGCCTCGCGTCGAGGCGCTTCACCATCTACAGGACCGGGCACGGCCCGATCGTCGGCAGCATCGATGACGGCCGCTGGATCAGCGAGGCCATGATGTTCAGGCCGGTCCCGGCGCTGGAGCAGTCCTTCGGGCTAACGAAGGCGCGGGACTACCGCGCCTACATGAAGGTGATGGAGCTGAAGGCGAACACGTCCAACAACACGATCTATGCCGATGCCGACGGCCACATCGCCTATCTGCATCCGCAGTTCATCCCGCGCCGCGACGACCGCATCGACTATGGCCGCCCGGTGGACGGCGCCGATCCGCGCACCGACTGGCATGGCCTGCACGCGCTCGGCGAGGTGCCGCACCTGCTCGATCCGAGCACCGGCTGGATCCAGAACACCAACGACTGGCCGTACTCGGCCTCGGGACCGGCGAGCCCGCGACGCAACGACTTCCCGCGCTACATGGATAGTTACGGCGAGAACGTGCGCGGCCTGCACGCGGTGGCGCTGCTGCAGGGCAGGACCGACTTCACCCTGAGGTCGCTGCAGGCGGCCGCCTACGATGCCGGCCAGCCCGGCTTCGACATCCTGATCCCCCGCCTGCTGGCCGCCTACGATCGGGCGTCGCCGCGCGACCCGCTGCGGACGCGGCTGACCGAGCAGGTGGCGACCTTGCGAGGTTGGGACCGTCGCTGGTCGGCCGGCTCCGTCGCCACCAGCCTCGCGGTGTACTGGGGCGAGGCGCTGTGGCAGGAGGCGGGTGTACCCCGGCACGGCAACAGCCTGTCGGACTACGACGCCGTGCTGGCGCGCACCACGCCGGTGCAGAAGCTGACCGCGCTCGCGACCGCCTCGGACCGGTTGGCGCAGGACTTCGGCAGCTGGCGCGTGGCGTGGGGACAGATCAACCGGTTCCAGCGGCTCGACGATGCGCTGCAGCCGCGATTCTCGGACGCCCTGCCGAGCCTGCCGGTCGGCTTCACCTCGTCGCAGTGGGGCTCGCTGGCGTCGATCGACGGACCGCGTATGGCCGGGGTCAAGCGACGCTACGGCGACGAGGGCAACAGCTTCGTCGCCGCGGTCGAGTTCGGCGACACGGTGAGGGCGGTGGCGGTCACCGCCGGCGGCGAGAGCGGCGATCCGGCCGCGCTGCACTTCGACGACCAGGGGGTCCGCTACGCGATGGGCGCGCTGCGCGAGGTCTATTTCTATCCGGCGCAGCTGCTCGTCCACACCGAGCGGCGCTACCATCCCGGCAGATCCGGCTGACGAACGACGATCCATCACGAGGTCGGAATGCATCCTGGGAGCAAGCGGCTGGCGCGAGGAGCAGCTCGCCTGGGAGATCGTGGCCATCAGCCTGAAGAGAGCAAGATCATCGTCCTAGCGCCGGGCGAACAGGCTGTCTTCGTGCAGGTCGGGTTTTGGACGTCCAGACTTGGCGAGGGAGACCAGAAAGCGTAACGGCGCGGTGATCTGCCAGGACCTGCTGGCGCGCAGCCTGGCGAGTGCATCGCGGTATCGGTTGAGCTCCGCCGTCACGAGGTCATGCTGATGCCGGATGGCGTCGAGCTCCCGGCGCGCGGTGTCGCGTTCGTTGCGAAGAGTGATGATGCCATCGGATTGAGTTGCGGTAAGTGCCTCGCACCGGCGATGAAGATCCTCGATCTCGCTGCGCAGGCCTGCGCCAGTCTCGCGGTTGTAATACGGGTGATCAACGTAGCAGTCGACGACACCGCCGAGGAACTCCAGGTCGGACTTGGAGAACGCGAAAGGGAAACGTGTCCGCAGAAACGTCTTGCCATGCAGCGCGGCAGCTTGATCCACTGCCAGCAGGAGCTTGTTCGGTATGATTGCAAACGGCACGAGCGTGCCGCCTTCGGCCAGATAGCGGGACAAACCGGTGACCACCCCGGGCCAGGCATGATTGAGCACGTCGTCCAGCGCCACGATGCCTGTGGGCAGCAGCGTGCGTTCGGCAAGACGAAGATCGTTCAAGACGATGCTCGCCATGTGACCACCATCGATCGATATGAAACGAAATCGTGACGAGCAGAAGCCAGTCTTATCTAGGTCAAGGCTTGACTCCTGGATGATCTTGCAGTCTGCGCCAGGTGCATAGAGTGCGATGTGCCGTTCAAGGATACTGCGATCGCCCGCGCCCGAGGCATCGAGGTTCTTGTCCTGAGCTTCGAACACATCGACCGCCACGGCTCGCTCACCAACAACCGTGGCGTTGGCGAGGATCAAGAACAGCCTCCCGTGATGCACGCCGATCTCGCAAACGTCGCCTTGTATCGTCGCCGAAACCTGTTGGACCAGGAGTTCGGCGATCATCGAGGCAGTCGTCGGCCAAAGCCAGCCTTCGACGCTGCCGATGCCGCGTTCTAGATAATCCTGAAGTGCCGAGAAGAAGTGCACCGACGCCATCTCACTCATGACCGACTCCAGGAAGCGCGGCGTCCTTTCCTATCCATCTGTCGCTCTGCAACTTCATGGTCAAGGGCGATGCGAGAAGCTGAGCTTCGGTCCCGACGACATGACCCGAGAGCTACGACGACCGCTGCGAGGAAGGCTTCGGCACGTCGGCGACGCCCCGGGCCTTCAGTTCGGCGCCCGGCGCATCGGCGAAGTCGGCCAGGTCGGCCATCTTAGCCAGCTCGCGCTCGCGAAGCGCGGAGGTGTCGGAGATGATTCCACGCCGCGGCTTCGAGGATGGCCGGTTGCCTTCGAGCAGCGGCCGGCCTCAGGTTGATCCAGCCCGGGACGATCAGGGCTAGCCCCAATCCTCCTTCTGGCCGCCGCGACGGCGTGGCCTGGGTGCAGCCGACGGGTCGACGGCACGGTTCGGCAGCGGAACCGGGCGGCCGAACAGCCAGCCCTGACCATACTGCACGCCGAGCGCCTGCAGGGCTTCCGCCTCCGCCTTGGTCTCGATGCGCTCGGCGACGATCTCGGCGCCCGCGCCGCGGCCGATCTCGACCATTCCGGCGACCAGCGCCCGCTCCCGGCCACCTTGTATGACACCGGGGATGTACGAGCCGTCGAGCTTGACGATGTTGGGCCTGAGCTCCCGCAGCAGCCGGATATCGATCGCACCGGCGCCGAAATCGTCGAGGCAGAAAGGAACCCCGAGCAACCGCAGCGCGTCGGCGGTCCGCGCGGCTTCCTCGACGTCTTCGATCTCCGCGGTCTCGGTCATCTCCACGATAACCAGTCCCGCCTTGCTCGCGGCACTGCTCGAGAGGAGACGCACTAGGCGGTCGCGGAAGCCGGGGCTCTGCACCGACTGCCCCGAGACGTTGAACGCGACCACTGCCTCCGACGTGCCGGCAGCCTCGCAGGCGAGGCGAGCGACCTCCAGGTCCAGCTCGTCCGCGAGCCCCAGCGTCTCCACCAGCATGATGAAATCCTGCGGACCCTGGAACGCGCTGCCGGCATCCGAGCCCGGCCGGATCAGCGCCTCGAAATGATGCACCGACAGGTCGGACAGGGAGACGATCGGCTGGAACACCAGCTTGAACTGGTTCTTCCGGATCGTCTGCCGCAACGCAGCGGCTTGTGTTCCCGCCCGTCGTATGTAGCCGGCAAGGCCGCCCCCGAAGCCTGCCTCGTCGAGCGAGGGCGGCCCGCCGCGCGCGAAGACGTTGAGCGCCTGGCGCAGCGCACGGGCCGCCTGAGTCTGCGTCAGTCCCTCCATGGACAGGTTCAGCTGGCGGCCGGCGACGGAGACCTCGATGCCCTGCTTGCGCAGCGCCTGCTCCAGGAGGCCCGCGATCGAGAGCAGGTCCGCCCCGCACTCCGTCGAGCCGAGCAGGCCGAACCGGCCCGGTGCGATCTCGCTCGCCATCGCCTCCGGTGCCACGGCCTCGAGCGCGCGCCCGATCACCTCGCTCGATGAGATCACGGTGCTGCCGCGGCCCTTGATCTCGAGCAGCTTGAGGTCGCACGGGATGCCGTCACGCAGACGCGCCTCCGTGGCACGCGCCACCGCGTGCGGGGTGCGCGCCTGGATTAGGCTGGCCAGCGGTGCGGGAGGACGGGCGAGGCTGAGGCTCAGCCTGAGCGGGGCATCCTGCGTCGGCAGCGCGATGCCGGCGAGAGCGAGATGCGTCCGTTCCGGGTCCGACAGCCGGATGATCAATGGCTGCAGGCGGCCGCGTTCCACGAGCAGGGCGAGTGCGGAATGCAGCGCCTCGTGATCCACCGGCGCGAACAGCTCCCGGACCGGACGCCCGACGAACCAGTCCGCCGAGCGTCCGAACTTGGTGCGGAACGCGCCCGCGGCGTAGGTGACGACGCCGTCGACGTCGGTCTCGACGACCATGTCCGCACCGGCGAACGCGAACGCGACGAAGCGCTCGCTCTTGTCCACCTGGCGGGGATGCGCAGTCGCATCCTGAGGCTGGGTTGCGACCCTCTCGCGCTGTCCAGCGGAACTCACGGTGTCCGGCCGTCTCGGTGACGTTCATCCGAGTCCGGGCTGCCGCCGGCTCGAGGGGAAGCAAGGCGCCATTCGTGACGCGTCTCGACGGAGCGGGACCGCGGCCGGTAGCCGGCCGGCCGGGCCGGATCAGATCGAATCTTCATCGCCATCCCTGCCGCATCGGCCTCGAGACGCTCGGAGCCGCGGTCAGGCTAGGAGAACATCGTTAAGGTGAGGTTAGGACGGCACCTGCTGCTGCGTGCCCGACGGGCGCGGCAGCCTCCGGCACGCGGCCCGTGCCGCGTACCGGAGCTCGACATCTAGCTGATGCTGCCGCCAAGATCGGTCACGCCGACGACCTGGATCTTGGTGCCGTCGGTCAGGCTCACGAAGCTCGAGCCGTTGCTCACCGTGACCTGCAGGTCGCTCGGCGCGAAGCCGAACAGCTGGATATGGTCGCTGCTGGTCTTGAAACCGTTGATCACGTCGGTTCCGCCCGCCGCACCCTTCACCACGTCGAACAGGGCGACACCGGAGCCTTCCGTCACCGTCGCGGTGCCGGAACCCAGCAGCGCCTGCAGCGAGCCGGAGCCGCCGGTGACGCTGGTCGCACCCGAGTTCGCGAGGATCAGGCTGGCGCCATTGCCGGTCGTGATGCTCGTCGTGCTCGTCGCCGCGACCACCAGCATGTTGCCGCCGTGGCCGGTGACGTTCAGCGCCCCGGCGCCGCCGATGATCGAGTCCGCGCGGCCCGTGCT
>CAXTOE010000052.1:0-1503 GCA_964245685.1 uncultured Acetobacteraceae bacterium
ATGTCGCACCGTGTGCCGTCGCCCGGCCGCAAAGTCGAGATGGGCACGCGCCGGAACACGTTGCAAGATCCGCATGATTGCGCGGCCGGGATGCCGCTGCCGGAGGGAGGGAGGGAGGTTCGATGCGAAGCTGTCTGCGTGCGGTGCTGTGCCTCGGCCTGCTGAGCGGTTGCGCGGTGGCGGACTCCCGGCTCGCCCGTCAGGGCAAGACCAGGCTGCTCGGCATGAAGGAGGTCGACCTGGTCGCCTGCCTCGGCAGCCCGGACCAGCATAGCGGCTTTCCCGGCACCGACGTGCTGACCTGGTATGCCGCGTCGAACTCCTCGCTGAGCTTCTCGCCGCCGATCATCGGCGGCTTCTCGGCCGAGAACGGCGGCTACTGCCACGTCACGGCGCGCATCGACGGCGGCGTGGTCAGCCACGTCATCTACTCGGGGGAGAAGAACGCGACCCTGGCGCCGGACGCCTACTGCGCGCCGATCCTGCGCAGCTGCCTCGCCGAGCTGCCGCCGGCGACCCGCTAGGCCTCGCCTTCGCCGTCCGAGCCCAGTCGCGGCAGCCGAAGCGGGTGTGTCGCCGCGTCGGTGGTGCCGTCGAGCAGCGCCCGGCGATCCTGGTCGCGTACCAGCCAGTACACGACGCCGAGGGCCAGGATGGCGGAGGCGAGGGCGAACATCTCGGCGGGCGCCGTCACCTTGAGGTCCAGGATGATGAACTTGCGCGTCACCGCCAGCAGCGCGATCAGGACGATGGAGCGCACCCGCACCACGCTCTCCTGGCGTGCCAGCCCGACCAGCAGCGAGTGCTTGAACTCGAGCGCGATGATCACCGTGAAGACCATGCCGAACAGGCTCTGGAACACCTGCTGGTCGGCGGGATCGAGCTGGTCGGCGAGCAGGAGCACGAGCACCGAGACGGCGAGATGCCAGCTCGCCGACGCCACCACGACCACGATGATCAGCGTCAGCACCAGCACCACCAGGTGCTCGAAGCGTTCGTAAAGGTTCAGGCCGGAGAACAGCTTTGCAATGTCGGGCATCGTCCGGATCAGGCCGCCTGATCCGATCAGTAGCCGCAATGACCGACGCTGACCAGGGCGCCGGCCCGCGGCAGGCTCAGGCGGCCTTGCTGTCCGAGTCGCCGGTCAGGCCGAGCAGCGCGTCGCGGCCGAGCCGGCTGCAGAAATCGCCGAATCCCTCGTTGCCCTGGCGATGCAGCGCGAAGGCCTCCAGCATCGGCGCGAACTTGTCGCCGAGCGACGCGTACGCCACGCGGTCGAGCAGGCGGAACGACAGCCGGGTGCCGTTGAAGTCGCCGCCGACATAGATCGCGTAGAAGCCCGGCACGCGGCCCACCAGGCCGATATCGCCGGCGTAGGAGCGCGTGCAGCCGTTCGGGCAGCCGGTGACGCGCAGGCTGATCCGCTCCTGCGACAGGCCGTAGCGGGCCAGCAATTCGTCGAACATGGCGACCATCGGCGCCTGCACCCGCTCGGCCTCGGTC
>CAXTOE010000052.1:1513-5448 GCA_964245685.1 uncultured Acetobacteraceae bacterium
GTGCGGGGCAGGCGAGCGCGAAGCGCGCGAGCGGCGTCAGGCTGTCGGCCGACGCGACCCCGTGCTCGCGCAGGATCCCGTCGATCGCGTCGCGGTCGGCAGGCTCGATGTTGGAGAGCAGCACGTTCTGCTGCGGGGTGAACACCGGGTCGCTGCCGAACCGGGTCACGATCGTGCGCAGCGCGCTGCGCAGCCGCATGTCGCCGCTGTCCTGGATGCGCCCCGAGAGCACCGGCAGCCCGAGCCAGAGCAGCCCGTCGCCCTGCTCGTGCCAGCCCAGCAGGTCGGGCACGTCGAGTGCCGGCAGCGGACGCGGCGGGGTCAGCGGACGGCCGAAATAGCCGGCCAGCGTCTCGCGGATCCAGTCGATGCCGCGATCCTGCACCACGTATTTCAGCCGCGCCCGCCGACGGTCGGTGCGGTCGCCGTGATCGCGCTGCAGCCGGATCACCGCCTCGCAGATCGCCAGTAGATCCTCCGGCACCACGAAGCAGACCGGCGTCGCCAGCCGCGGGAAGGTGCGCGGGTTGTTGTGCGTCATGCCCAGCCCGCCGCCGACGGCGATGCTGTAGCCCTCCAGCCGGTCGCCGTCGAAATGAGCGATCACGCCGAGGTCGTTCGACAGCACGTCGACGCTGTTGTCGTCAGGCAGGGCGATGCCGATCTTGAACTTGCGCGGCAGGTAGGTGGCGCCGTACAGCGTCTCCTCCTCGTCGGCACCCGCGACCGGCTCCTCGTCGAGGAAGATCTGGTAGTAGGCCCGACTCTTCGGCAGCAGCGCGTGTGACAGCATGCGCACGTCCTCGCCGACCCGCGCGTGGCGGATGTCGCGCAACGGCGCCGGGGTCGACATCAGGTTGCGCACCACGTCGCCGCAGGCAGACATCGTGGTCATCAGCCCGTGATTGATCGCGGCGATCGACGGCTTCAGCTCGCCTTTGAGGATGCCGTGGAACTGTATCCCCTGCCGGGTGGTGATGCGCAGGGTGCCGTTCGCGTAGCGGTCGGCGATGCCGTCGAGGGCGCGGTACTGCGACGCATCCAGGACACCGCCCGGGATGCGCACCCGCACCATGAACTGGTACTCCTTCTCCAGCTTCTGCTGCTTGCGCGCGGTCGCGGTGTCGCGGTCGAACTGCTCGTAGCTGCCGTGGAACTTCAGCAGGTTGTAGGCATCGTCGCTGACCTGGATGCCGCCCTCGTCCAGCTCCTCGGCCAGCCGGCCGCGCAGGCCGTGGCTGCCGACCTTGAGGGTCTCGACCCCCGATAGCTTCTTCTGCTCGGACACCGTCGACATCCCTACTGCACCGGCAGCTTGACCATGCGGAGATAGGGCTTCAGCGTCTTCCAGCCCTGGGGGAACATGCCCTTCGCCGTCTCGTCGTTCACCGAGGGCGCGATGATGACGTCGTCGCCAGGTTTCCAGTTCGCCGGCGTGGTCACCTTCTGCGCGTCCGTCAGCTGCAGGCTGTCGATCACGCGCAGCACCTCGTCGAAGTTGCGACCGGCCGACGGCGGGTAGCTCAGGCTGAGGCGCACCTTCTTGTTGGGATCGATGATGAACACCGTGCGCACGGTGACGCTCGGGTCGGCCTCCGGATGCACCATGCCGTAGAGCGACGCGACGCTGCGGTCCGGATCGGCGATCATCGGGAAGTCGACCGTCGAGCCCTGCGTCTCGGCGATGTCGGCCTCCCAGCCGCGGTGATGCTCGAGCGGATCGACCGACAGCCCGATTACCTTGACGTTGCGCTTCTGCCACTCCGGCGCCAGCCGCGCCACCGCGCCGAGCTCGGTGGTGCAGACCGGCGTGTAGTCCCTGGGGTGGCTGAACAGCACGCCCCAGGAGCTGCCGAGCCACTCGTGGAAGCGGATCCGGCCTTGCGTGGTGTCCTGCTCAAAATCGGGCGCGATCTGGCCCAGCTGGATCGTCATGGGGTAGGTCTCCGATGGAGCGGCAGATAAAACGCGAAGCCCGATCGCGGGTCAATTGGACCACGTAAATCAAGAGTGCTTTGCGTCCAGCGGCGCGCTCATGCCCGTCCGGGCGGATCGCCGCTCTATATGGAGAAGCTGATCGGTTCTGCCAGGGGGCGACGCAGGCCCGCGCTCTCCGCGCGGCGTATCAGGTCGTCGAGGCTGATGCCGCGCAGACGGGCACGCAGCGTGTCGTCGAGATCCCGCCAGGCCGGCTCGACGACGCGCGCGAACAGCTCCCCGACCGGGCCCTCCTCGGAGGCGGCGTCCTCGGAGACCGCCGTCTCGACGATGTCGGACAGCTTGATGTCGCGCCGTGGGCGGCCGAGGCGGTAGCCGCCGCGCGGGCCACGCACGCTCTCCAGCAGGGCCGAGCGGGACAGCGTCTGCAGCAGCGGCTCGATGCCGCGCCGCGCCAGGCCGGCGCGCTCGGCGATGTCGGCCGCACTCACGGTGCCGGCGCGGCCAGCATGGAAGGCGACGTCGAGCATGATCAGCACCGCGATCATGGCGCGGTCGCGGCGAAGCAGCATCATTCCCGTCCTCGCGGTCTGCTGAGCGGCTTCCGGTCGAAGCATACGCCTCCTATATCAGAGCCGACCGACATGATCCACGCTGCAGTTCGGTATTATTGGGGGTGCGCATGAAGAAGAGCCATGTCCGGGCCCACGCGCCCGACGACCACGCGGCGGGGGCCACGATGCGTGCCTCCCCCGATGCTCGGCCGGCGGCGTTCGCGGCACCGCGCGGGCGCATCTACGGCAGCATCATCGAGACCATCGGCGGCACCCCGATGGTCGCGCTGCCGCGGCTCGGCCGCGGGACGGGCTGCTCGCCGACGTGGCACTGAAGCTGGAGTTCTTTAATCCGCTCGGCTCGGTGAAGGACCGCATCGGTGCCGCCATGGTGCTGCGCGCCGAGCGGGAAGGACGCATCACGCCGGCCCGCACCGTGCTGGTCGAGCCCACCTCGGGCAACACCGGCATCGCGCTCGCCTTCGTCGCCGCCTCGCGCGGCTACCGGCTGATCGTGACCATGCCGGAGGGCGCCTCCATCGAGCGGCGCAAGATGCTGCGGCTGATGGACGTGCAGCTCGAGCTCACCCCGGCCCGGCTCGGCATGGCCGGCGCGATCGCGCGCGCCGACGAGATCCTGGCCGCGACGCCGGATGCCTGGATGCCGCGCCAGTTCGACAACCCGGCCAACCCGGACGTACACGCCGAGACCACCGCCGAGGAGATCTGGGCCGATACCGACGGGCGCGTCGACATCGTCGTCGCCGGCATCGGCACCGGCGGCACCGCGACCGGCATCGCGCGGACGCTGAAGCCGCGTCGGCCGGAGATGCTGGTCTACGGCGTCGAGCCGGCCGAGAGCGCGGTGCTGAACGGAGACGAGCCGGGCCCGCACGGGATCCAGGGCATCGGCCCGGGCTTCTGCCCCGGCGTGCTGGAGCTCGGGGCGCTGGACGGCGTGCTCACGGTGTCGGAGCGAGAGGCGATCGCGGCGGCGCGTCGTTGCGCGCGCATGGAAGGCGTGCCGATCGGCATCTCCTCGGGTGCTGCACTGCATGCGGCCCTCGGGCTGGCGAGGGAGCCGGCACACGCCGGCAAGCAGATCGTGGTGATCGTGCCTTCGTTCGCCGAGCGTTATCTGTCGACTTCGTTGTTCGCGGGGCTTGGGTAGGCAGGAGGGGAAGGCCAGGGCGCTGCCCTGGACCCCGGTCCGTCTCAGCGCATCACGATCTCCACGCGGCGGTTCTGTGCCTCGCGTGTGTTCGGGCCGGTCGCCACCAGCGGATGGCTCTCGCCGTAGCCGTGTATGTCGATGGCGCTGGTCGGGACGCCGTCACGCACCAGTTCGCTCTGCACCGCCTGGGCGCGCCGGACCGACAGCGCCTGGTTGTAGGCCTCGCCGCGTGCGCCCGGGTGCGCCGCCGAGCTGTCGGTGTAGCCGTT
>CAXTOE010000052.1:5458-6515 GCA_964245685.1 uncultured Acetobacteraceae bacterium
CTCGTAGCGCAGGCCGACCAGCACCGAATGGTTGTAGTCGCTGGTGATGTCCTGGTTGCTGCGGGAGAATTCGTACGGACGCGGGCCGAAGGCTCCCGCGGTGCCGAGCCCGCTGCCGGAGAAATGTTCCGGCTCGAGGACGGAAAAGAAACGATATTCGGCGGTCATCGACAGTCCCACCACCCAGGGAACCGGCAGAGAGAGGCCGAACATCGCCTGGTAGGCGAGGTTGCCAAAGGTGCCGCCGGTGTTCTCGACATACGGGTAGTTCGTGCCGGCGTAATGGGTGTCGAGATGCGTCCAGGCGTAGCCGGCGCCCACGCCGAGATACGGGTAGAGCCAGCTCTTGCCGATATCCATGTCGAACAGCGCGTTCACCATGCCGCCATAGTTCTCCTGGCGGCCGCCGGCGACGGTGGGGAAGCCGGTGCCGAGAAAATGCTGCAGGTCGTTGTGTCGGTAGTTGCCCTCGAGCTCGATGCGCACGCCGTTGCCGAAGCCGTATCCGGCGCTGGCCAGGCCGGTGTAGCCGACGCCGAAACGATCCTTGCCGAACGGTAGCTCCGGCGAGATCTGGATCGTCTCGTCCTGCAGGAAGTTGGCGCCGCCGCCGAGACCGACATAGATGCCGCTGACCGGCTGCGCGAGGGCGGGCAGGCTGGTGGCCAAGGAGCCTGCCAGCAGGGCAGGTGATGCCAGCGCGCTCGCCGCCAGCAATCTCGACATCCGCCCCATCTCGTCCCCCGCTCGACCTGCCGCTCAACGTTCGAGGGCAGTCCTTCGCTCCGCCTCTACCGGGTTTTTCGCTCGGTTAGAAGGGCCGTCGCCGACGCCCGTGGGCGGCGTAGCGCCGGCGCCACGACGCGCGGCGGCGATCCGGCGCGTCGCCTCGCGTCGCAGCGGGCGATACCCGATCTCTCCGCCGTATAATTATTATTTCGTCAAATCAAACCGGAAGAGACGCAGAGCGGCACTCAAAGTTACAAAAAGTGTCGCCAAGAACCGTGCCAACGCAACAAAACGCCGTATGCGTCTGACAATGGGCTGAGTTGCAAAC
>CAXTOE010000052.1:6525-11385 GCA_964245685.1 uncultured Acetobacteraceae bacterium
CGTAAGGGAACGTTTTCGGAGTCCCACTTTGCGGTATCGCCACGTAAACCGCTGGGTAGGTTGTCCCACGAAAGCCGGCCGCGATTCTCGTGCCGCCGCGGCCGGGGATGCATCCCGGTCGCCTTGGGACCCAGGGGACAATCGATAGTATGACAGGCGCCTCGTTTCAGACTTTGCGACGCAGCCTCGCGGGCTCCGTCGCCGTGGCGGCGTTGCTGGCGACGATGCCGGCCGCGGCCCAGATCAGCGGCGCCAACTCCATCGGATCGCCATCATCGAACGTCGGTAATTCTTCCGCGGGCGTTCCCAGTGCCGGAACCGAGCAGGACGTCGTCGTCACCGGATCTCGGCTGAAGACCAGCAACCTGACCAGCGAAGCGCCGGTCACCGTGGTGACCTCGCAGCAGATCCAGCAATCCAGCGCGCAGACCGTCGAGGACGTGCTGCGCAAGATCCCGTCGATCGGCACCGAGGGCACCTTCAGCACGACGGATAACGGCGGCAACGGTTCGTCCTGCATCGACCTGCGCAACCTGGGCATCACCCGCACCCTGGTCCTGGTGGATGGCAGGCGCTTCATCCGCACCGGCTACGGCGACGGCGACGACTGCGTCGATCTCGACACCATACCCATCAACCTGATCGACCGCATCGAGATCCTCAAGGACGGCGCCTCGAGCATCTACGGCGCCGACGCCGTCGCCGGCGTCATCAACATCGTCATGAAGAAGAACTTCACCGGCACCCAGATCAACCTGGGCGGCAACATCACCGCGTCGGGCGACGATCTGCAGGGCGACATCTCCGGCACCACCGGCTTCGACTTCGACCAGGGCCGCGGCAACGTCGCGCTCTCCGGCCGCTATCTCGATCGCGGCCCGGTGGAGCAGAAGGACCGCGACTGGGCCAACCCGGTCGTCGACGGCGACAACGGTCCCGGACAGCCGTTCACCTACGCCTCGGGCTTCACGCCGGGCGGGCGTTACAGCAGCGCCGACGGCACCCTCGATGGCGCCACCGTGATAAACGGCAAGTTCGTACCGTTCACCGCGGCCGATCGCTACAATTTCGGCATGAACCAGTATCTGTCGAGCCGCGAGACGCAGGGCAACCTCGCCGGCAACGCGCACTACGACGTCAAC
The DNA here is from genome assembly GCA_964245685.1 of uncultured Acetobacteraceae bacterium. GTDB lineage: Bacteria > Pseudomonadota > Alphaproteobacteria > Acetobacterales > Acetobacteraceae > Lichenicoccus. The sequence goes on from CAXTOE010000052.1 coordinate 7,668, forward strand.
GACCACATCACGCTCTACGCCTCGACCTACTACACCCACAAGAACACCCAGACGCAGCTCGCCGGCCAGCCGATCACCGGCGCCACCAACACGCCGATGCAGTTCGACATCCCGCAGGGCAACCCGTACGCCGAGGCGCTCGGCGTCAACAGCGAGATCTTCGGCGACCGCCGCGTGTCAGACTGGGGGACCCGCGACTACAACACGCAGAGCGACACTTGGCAGGCGACCGCCGGCGTCAAGGGCAACATCATCGGCAACTGGGACTACGACGCCTACTACACGTACGGCCGCGCCGCCTTCTCGCTGGAGGATACCGGCCAGGTGAACTTCACCAGGCTCGAGCAGGAGATGGGGTTCCAGGGCACCGATCCGAACAATCTCGATACCGGCATCTACAACCCCGCGGTCTGCAACCCGGCGACCGGATGCGTGCTCGCCAATCCGTTCGGGAACGGCTCCTTCACCCGGCAGGCGATCAACTACGCGGAGTTCAGCTCGAGCTCGCACGCCACCACCCAGCTTCGCGACATCGGCGCCACCATTACCAACAACAAGGCGGTCGAGCTTCCCTATGGCCCGCTCGGGTTCGCGATCGGCATGGAGCATCGCGGCGAGCAGGGCGACTACCATCCCGATCCGACCATCGAGTCCGGCGCCTCGACGGCCAACTTCGAGGATCCGACCGGCGGTGGCTTCAACGTGACCGAGGCGTTCGGGGAACTGTCGATCCCGATCCTGAGGAACCTCGTCGCCGCCAAGGATCTGTCGGCCGACATCTCCGGCCGCTGGTCGGACTACAACACGTTCGGCTCGGTCTACACCTGGAAGACCGGCCTGAACTGGACGCCGACCCGCGACATCCGCTTCCGCGCCAATCTCGGCACGGCGACGCGCGAGCCCGCCATCGAGGAAGCCTTCGGCGGCGACACCGGCTCCTTCAACACCGCCAACGATCCCTGCGCCCAGGCGAGCTCCTACGGCGCGCTCGCCGGCATCGTCGCCGCGAACTGCGCCAGGAAGGGCGTCAACGTCGCCACCTTCCAGCAGCAGAGCTCGCAGATCGACACCCTCGTCGGCGGCAATCCGGCGCTGCAGCCGGAGACGTCGCGCACCTACACGATCGGCACGGTGCTGACGCCGCGCTGGATCCCGCACCTTTCGGCGACCGTCGACTACTTCCACACCAGCATCAACAACTCGATCAGCGAGACCTCGACCCAATACGTGCTCGACCAGTGCTACACGAGCGCCAACCTCTCCAGCCCGTTCTGCGCCGACGCCGGCACCCGCAACGGCTCCGGCCAGGTCTCCGGCGTGCAGGCCCTGTACGAGAACCTGGGCGTCACCCGGACCAACGGTATCGATTTCGATCTGAACTACCTGATCCGTCTCGGCGGCGGCAACAACCTGTCGCTGAGCAACGAGATGGTCGACACCATCGGCTACACCGAGCAGCTGGTGAACGGCGGTCCGTTCATCAACCTCAAGGGACGTGCCTCGGTCGCCAACAGCACCTACGCGGCGGGTTATCCGGTGATCCGCGACAACCTGACCGCGACCTACGCCAGGGGCGGCTTCAGCTTCAGCTGGACCACCCGCTTCATCGACAAGCTGACCTTCAACGACGGTGCCGAGGACTACACTGCCGACGTGGAACGCTACTACCAGTCCAACGAGGTGTTCTTCCACGACATCATCGCGACCTACAGCTTCAAGAAGCTGCAGCTGATCGCGGGCATCGACAACATCTTCGACAAGACGCCGCCGTTCGCCTTCAGCGGCGACGGCACCAACACGATCGCCAACGTCTACGGCCAGGACATCTTCGGCCGCTTCTTCTACGCCAAGGCGCAGATCCGCTTCTGATCGACACCCGGTCGGCCGCCTCGAAATCCTCTTCGGGGTGGCCGCTCGGCGCGCTGGTCGCGCCGAGACTGGCGTGACGATCGCTGCTGCGCGCTTCCATGTTGCAGTCGAACCGATCCGAACCCGAAGCCGAACCCCCGCGCGAGCCGCCGATCTGGCAGACCGGGCTGCTCGGGCTGCAGCACGTGCTGTCGATGGATGTCTACGTGGTGCCGTTCGTGATCGGTGCGGCACTCGGGCTGCCGGCCGCCTCGGTCGCCGGGCTGGTGGCCGCATGCTTCCTCGCCACCGGCATCGCGAGCCTGGTGCAGTCGCAGTTCTGCCTGCGACGGCCGGTGATGCAGGGTCCGTCCTACGTGCCGATCGGCGCCGTGACCGCGATCGCCGCCGCTTCGGGTGGCGGCCTGGCGGGGCTCGGCGCCGCGTTCACGGCACTGATCCCCGGCGCGATCCTGCTGGCGATGCTCGGCTGGCCGCTGCGTCTCTTCCATCGTGTGGTCGAGCGTCTGGTGCCGCCGCTGGTCGGCGGCGCCATCATCAGCGTCATCGGCATCACGCTGATGCCGGTGGCGATCCAGGGCGACGTGCTGCGGCCCGGCGCGGGGATCGGCGGCAGCATCCTGCTGGCCGCGGTCTCGGCGGCGATCTCGTTGCTGGCCAGCACGCTCGGCGCCGCGCTCGGCCGCGGCGGCGTGATGCTTCGCGCCGGCTCGGTGCTGCTCTCTCTGGCCGGCGGCAGCGTGCTCGCCTGGAGCATGGGTCGTCTCGATCTCTCTCCGGTGGCCGGCGCCGATTGGCTGCAGCGGCCCCTGCTGCTCGGGCTCGACCTCGTCCCGCATCTCTCCTTCAGTGCCGTGCTGACCATGCTGCTGGTCTACGGCGTGGTGCTGGCGGAGACCACCGGGACCTGGCTGGCACTCTCGGCGGTGACCGGGCAGGAGCTGGAGCCTCTCGACCTCGATCGCGGCGCCTTCGGCGAGGGCGTCGGCTGCCTGCTCTCCGCGCTGCTCGGCAGCGTGCCGGTGACCGGCTACGCCTCCAACGTCGGGGTGGTGGCGCTGACCGGCGTCGCCAGCCGGCGTGTGTTCGCCGCCGCCGCCCTGGTGCTGATCGGCTTCGGGCTGTGCGGCAAGCTGGCGGCGGCGATCGCCTGCGTGCCGGCGCCGGTGATCGGCGGCATGTTCGGCGTGCTCTGTGTGGTGATCCTGATGAACGGGCTGCGCATCCTCGCGCGCTGCGACCTCGACGAGCGCGGCATGATGGTGGCCGGCCTGCCGATCCTGCTCGGGCTGTTCGCCACCCTGCTGCCGCGCGACCTGCTCGCCGGTTGCCCGCTGCTGGCGCGCGAGATGCTGGGCTCCGCGGTCGCGGTCGGCGCCGCCTCCGCGATCCTGCTCAACCTGATCCTGCCGCGGCGGGCGGCCAACCGACCGGACCGGTCGATGTGACGAGGGGATGCTCCATGAGGTGTTCGATGAAGACGCTGCGCTGCGTCCTCCTGATCCTGCCGCTCGCGGTCGCGGGATGCCAGACCGGCCCCTACGACCCGTCCACGCACCACCGAGCCGACGCGCCGACCGGCAGCATGCTCTCGGGGGCGGACACCGACAACATCAGCAGTGACGGGCACGACCCGTCGATCAGCAGCAACGGCACCGTCTCCGGCGGCAGGTGATCCGGCGGCGCGAGCGGATCGGGGGCGGAGCTTCAGCCGGCGCCGGGGCTCGCCGCCGGCAGCTCGCGCAGCATCGGCGCCAGCTCCGCGGCATAGGCCTGCCAGCGGCCGACGCCGCGCGCGTTGATCGGCTGCCTGACCTGGTCGCGGCTGGCGGTACGCACCGTCCGCTGC
>CAXTOE010000053.1:0-11356 GCA_964245685.1 uncultured Acetobacteraceae bacterium
CACCCGACGACCGCCCCCCCCTCACCACCGCCCAGGGCGCCGCGCTGACCACGGCGCAGATCGCCGCCCTCACCACCACCCAGGTGCCGGCGCTCACCACCGATCAAGTCGCATCCCTCAGCACGACAGAAACTGCCGCCCTGACCAGCGCCCAGGTCGGAGCCCTGACCACCGCCCAGGCCGCGGCGCTGACCACCAAGGAAGTGGCCGCACTGACCGCGGGCCAGGTGCCCGCCCTCAGCTCCTCCGACATCCTCGCCCTGAGCACGGCGCAGCTCGTGGCGCTCTCCACCGCCAGCATCGCCGCCCTGACGACGGCGCAGCTGACGGCCCTGAGCACCACGGACATCGCGACGCTGACTACGGCGCAGCTGCCCGCGATGACCCACGCCGACATCCTGGCCCTCACCACCAACCAGATCCCGGCCTTCACCACCGATCAGATCCCCGCCTTCACCACGAGTCAGGTCGCCGCCTTCTCCACCGCTCAGCTGGCCACGTTCACCTCTGCGCAGATCCCGGCCTTCACCACCGCGCAGCTCGGAGCGCTCGACAACGCACAGCTCTCCGCGCTCTGAGCCGGCATTCGGGAAGCTTCCGGGCTGACATCGCGAGGTAGCCGCCCAACATGGGGGCGGTGCCTCTTCCCTGGATCCCCCGGCGCGTGCTCGTCACGCCCTCCGCCCTCGCCCTGTCCACCGGCACCGCCATGGTCGAGCGCGCGGCAGCATTCGGGGCGGAGATCGTGCGCCTCCCGGCCGATCGCCTGTCCGGTCTGCCGGACTCCTATCGTGACGCGAAGACCACTATGGCGGTGGTCACGGCGAGTGCCAGCCGCCGCCGCCTGCAGCCGATCCCGCCCAGCGCCGACTGGCGGTTCGACCTGGCCGAGGGTTGCCCGGCCCACTGCTCCTACTGCTATCTCGCCGGCTCGCTGGCTGGACCGCCGATCATCCGCGCCTACGCCAACCTGTCCGAGATCCTCGCCGAGCTGCCGGCCGCGGTCGGGCAGGGCCGCGTCACCTCGCTCTCCGCAGAACGGGCCGCGGAGGGCACGACCTTCGAGTGCTCCTGCTACACCGACCCGCTCTCGATCGAGCACCTGACCGGGCACTTGGCGGCCTGCATCACACGTTTCGGCGCCTGGGACGCTCCGGTGCAGCTGCGCTTCACCACCAAGTTCGACGCGGTCGGGCCGCTGCTGGGCCTGGCGCATCATGGGCGGACACGGATCCGCTTCTCGGTGAACGCGACCGCGGCCGAGCGGCATGAGGGTGGCGCACCGCGCATGAAGGCGCGGCTGGCGGCCCTGCGCGCCGTCGCCGAGGCAGGCTATCCGGTCGGCCTGACGGTGGCGCCGATCCTCCGCCTGCCCGAATGGGCGACCGCCTACGATACCCTCTTCGCCGACGTCGCCGCAGCGCTCGCCGGCCTCGACGGCGTCGACCTCACCGCCGAGCTCATCACCCACCGCTTCACCCCGAAATCGAAGGAGGTGCTCGCCGGCTGGTATCCGGGAAGCGCGCTGGAGATGGACGAGGCGCAGCGCTCCAGGAAGATGACCAAGTTCGGCTCGGTGAAGTGGGTCTTCCCCAAGCAGGAGATGACCGAGATGCGGGCGACGATCGAAGCCTCGCTGCGTCGGCGGCTGCCGATGGCGCGCCTGCTGTACTGGACCTGAGCGACCGCCGGTCCGCCCCATGAGGACGGACCGGCCGCGCAGGTCAGACTTCGGACGGGCCGGTCAGGCCGCCTGCGCCTCCAGCGTGCCGATGTCGATCACGAACCGGTACTTCACGTCGTTGCGCAGCATGCGCTCGTAGGCGTCGTTGATCTGATCCATCCGGATCATCTCGATATCGCAGACGATCCCCCGCTCGGCGCAGAAATCCAGCATCTCCTGGGTCTCGGCGACGCCGCCGATCAGCGATCCGGCGAAGTAGCGGCGCGGGTTGATGATGCTGAACACCGCCAGCGACAGCGGCTTCTCAGGTGCTCCGACCTGCACCAGGGTGCCGTCACGCTTCAGCAGGGCGAGATAGCTGTTGATGTCGTGGTCGGCGGACACCGCGTCGATGATGAGGTCGAAGCGGCTCGCCTGGCCCTTCATGGCATCGGCGTCCTTGGAGACGACCACGTGGTCGGCACCCAGACGGCGCCCGTCCTCGACCTTGCCGGGAGAGGTGGTGAACAGCGTCACGTCGGCACCCATCGCGTGCGCGAGCTTGACCGCCATGTGACCGAGACCGCCGAGGCCGACGACGCCGACCGTCTTGCCCGGACCGGCATGCCAGTGCCGCAACGGCGAGTAGGTGGTGATGCCCGCGCACAGCAGCGGCGCCGCCGCGGCGAGATCCATGTTGGCGGGGATGCGCAGCACGAAGGACTGGTCGACGGTCACCGCCTTGCTGTAGCCGCCGTAGGTGCGCAGCCCGAGCGTCTTCTTATCGGGGTCGTTGTAGGTTCCGGTGAAGCCGACCTCGCAATACTGCTCGAGACCTTCCTGACAGCTGGCGCAGCTCTTGCAGCTGTCGACCATGCAGCCGACGCCGACGAGGTCGCCCGCGCGGAAGCGGGTAACGTTGCCGCCGACGGCGTTCACGCGGCCGACGATCTCGTGTCCCGGCACCACCGGGAAGACGCTGGCGCCCCACTCGTTGCGGGCCATGTGCAGGTCGGAGTGGCAGACGCCGCAATAGTGGATGTCGATGCGCACGTCGTCCGGACCTGGATCGCGACGCTCGAAGCTGAACAGGCCGAGTTTCGCGTCAGCCGCCTGGCTGGCATATCCGGTGCAGTTGAACATTGCATCTCCTTGAAGCTCGAGGGAACCGCCGGGACCGCGCCGCCGCCGGGGACGGCGGGCTCCGGACGTATCGTCATGAGGGCGACCTTCCGTAACTGTACCGCTCGCGCGGGATCGACAAGGGCGGCGAGGCGGAGACGGCTCCTCGGCTCAGCCCGGCTGACCCAGCTGCACCAGACGGATCTCCTGCAGCAGACGCTCGAACTGCTCGCTCATGCCGCCCGGCGAGGCGGCGAGGCGCCGGCCCTCGACGATGGACCAGAGCGAGGTCGCGATCACGGCGCCCGTGGCCTGATAGTCCAGCGACCGCGAGTCCCGCAGCACCGCGAGAAAGGACGGATCGACCACGCCGTGCCCGGTCAGGAAGCAGTCGAAGTTGCGCACGACGTTGAAGCCGAGGTTGGCTGCCGCCGCTCCCAGCCAGTCGTTGAACGCCTGATGCATCGCGGTGCGGTCGAGCAGGCTGTCGGCTCCCGCGGCCGCCAGCCGGTCCTGCAGCGCGGCGCCGAACTCCAGCACCAGCCGCGCCGGCAGCGGCTGGTCCGCCGCCTGCGCGGCCGGCGGAAAAGCCCCGGCGATCCAGTGCAGCGCCCGTTCGTGAGCCGGCACCGCGGCGGCCAGGAACCGGCCATAGGCCTGGATCAGCGGCATGGCGAAGTCGCGGAAGGCGTCCATGTCGCCCGGGCCGACATCCCGGTGCAGACGATGCGACAGGTAGCCCTGCTCGATATCGACCTGGCCGAAGTTCCACAGCGTCGGGATCGCCTCGATGTCGAGATCCGGCCTGGCCGCCAGCAGCGCCCGCGGCGCGGTACGCAGCAGCGCCTCGATGCCGCCCTCCAGCGGCGCCAGCGCCAGCGGACAGATCCACCGCGCACCCGCCGACGCACCGCGCCGGTACAGGGCAGCGAACGGATCGCCCAGGATCACCAGCGGCAGCGCGCCCATGCCGCGCAACCGCTCGATGGTCGGACCGTGCGTGGCCAGATCGGCAGCATCGCCGACGTTGGCACCGACCCAGGCGGTGGCCAGGGCGACGAACAAGTTCTGAAGGTAGACGCGGTTGCGCACGCCGAGCTGGCGCAGCCGGCTCAGCCCGGCCAGATCCAGGGCCACCGGAAAGACCCGGCTCTCCGCGTAGCCGTGGCGCAGGAAGTGCAGTGCGCCGGCGTCCTCGTCGTCCAGGTTCGCGTTCAGGTCGGCGAAGCAGGCGCGATACACGTCGCCGGAGAAGCCGGCCTCGCGGAGTGCCGCCAGCATGACCCGCAGGCCGACCGGCTCCAGCCACGCCGCGACGATATCGTGATCGGTGCCGCCGCTCAGCACGGAGGCTGCCGGCGACAGGGGCCACGCCGGCGGTGTGGCGCGCCGCAGGACCCGCCGACGCCACTCCGCCCGTCCCCTGCGTCCATGTCCGCTACCCGTGAGCTCCGGCGGGCAGCTTATACCGCGCGGTCAGGAAATCCAGACCGCGGCCCGGTCCCGCCCGACTGCCGCCGCGGGTCGTCGCGCCTGGGCCGGCGACAGCTTGAACCGGCCCCAGAGGTCGACGTAGAAGCGATAGCCGTCGCGGTTCTGGAAGAACAGGTTGCGCCAGCCCTGGAACACGGGATCGTCGTGACGATAGCTCTCGTCCCCGATCAGCTTCAGCGCGGCGACGGGCTTGGGGCCATGGAAATGCACCACCCTGGCCATCGGATCGACGCCCCAGTACGGCTTCCAGTTGTACTTGGGCGAGAGCGGGTCCCATTTGCCGTTATAGAAGACACGCAGGAATTCCTGATCGTAGCCGTGCAGGGTGTGCAGCATGTCGCAGGCGAAATCCAGCATCGCCGGCAGGTCGGCTCGCAGACGCCTGACATTCATCAGCATGACGCCGGAATTGATCTCCTTGTGGTGTCCGTAGAGATCGAACTGCGACGCCACCGCGAACGTCGCCGGACGGAAATGATCCATCGCCGGATCGGAGAGGAACATGACGTCGCAATCGGTGTAGAGGACGAATTCCTCCTTGGTCTCGACGTTGGGGATGTCGAGCCTCTGGAAGGCGCCGGCCGCGGTACGCATGTAGTCCGGCCAGTCCGGACGCAGTCTCTGCTGGGCGCGCTGCAGCTGATCATAGAACGAGATGCGGTGTCGAATGACGGTCACGCCGGCCGCGCGCATCTCGTCGGTGAACGCGTTCTCGCTGCCGTCATAGAGCAGGTGCGGTCGCAGCGACGTGTTGAGCTGCGCCGATGCCACCGCTACCCTGATCATGTCGGCAAAGCCGTGATCCTCGTCAGCGGTGAGCGTCTCCTCCGTGATCGAGAAGTACCATTTCATCGCCACCATCGTCTCCTTATCGTTTGCCGGTCTCACAGCGGGAGACATTGAATTCGGAGAGTTCGAGATGCGGCAAACCGTTTGGTCCACACAATGACAGAGGCGCGTGTTGCCCACCGGATCCTTCTCCGCCGGATATCGTCACGATACCGTGATGTATTGCGCGTTCTCAGCACGTCGAGAGGCGGTCGAACCTTGAGCGTTCGACGCCAGTTCGCCCTCCCCTTTCCGCTCGCGCGGCGTTAGGTTCCGGCGAAGGGAGGATGGAGGCGAACGTGCAGGACGCTTTGAAGGGTCGGGGCGGACCGCACGACCTGAAGGTCCTGATCTGCGGCGATGCCCCACTCGAATCCGAAGCCAACGCGTCGATACGCGGCTCCATACGCGACGGCTGGGTCGAGTATCTCTCGCCGCAGCGCGTGTCCTCCGCCGGTCTGGACAGCGCCGCCGCCGCGATCGAGACGATCCGGCCCGACCTGCTGCTCTGCGTCGGCTCCTACCTGCCGGAGGCGGCCTATTTCGGCGAGGCCTCGCGGCTCGCCCGCGCCGCCGGCGCGGTGTGCGCGTTCTGGGCCACCGAGGACCCTTACGAGAAGGACGCCAGCTACCGGATCGAGGCGCAGTTCGACGCCATCTTCACCTGCGACCGCTGGACCAGGCGGTTCTACGATCATCCCAGGGTGTTCCACCTGCCGCTCGCCGGCTGCCCGCGCCGCCATCACGTGCCGATCGACCACGACGCGGTGCGCCCGATCGACGTGCTGTTCTGCGGCGTCGCCTTCGCCAACCGGCGCGAGATCATCGCGGGCCTGATGCCGGAACTGCGCGGCCTGAAGGTCTCGGTGATCGGCCCGGGCTGGGGGGGAGCCGCGGGCTTCTCCGACCGGCGCATCGACAAGGCGCGGCTGATCGAGCTCTACGCGTGCTCGAAGATCGTCCTGAACCTCGGCCGCAGCCTGAGCTTCGAGAACGCGCGCTACCAGATCGCCGCATCGAGCCCGGGACCTCGCACCTTCGAGGCGGCGATGGCCGGCGGGATGCAGCTGTTCCACGAGGATACGCCGGAGATACGCGACTATTTCGACGAGGACGAGATCCCCGGCTTCTCGGGTGCACACGAGTTCCGGCGGCTGCTCGACCGCTTCCTGCAGGCCGACGCGCTGCGCCTCGATACCGCGACGCGGGCGCAGCGGCGGGCGCTGGCGGAGCACAGCTACGCGCAGCGCGCCCGGCATCTGGTCGACACGCTGGTCGGCGAGGGCCTGCTGTGATCCTGCTCTACAACACCAATGCGACGCGCAACCCGAACGCCTACCTCACCCTGGCCGTCGAGGCGGCGCTGCGCAGCCTGGTCGGCGCGGAGGGGGTGCGTCGCGTCGACGAGCGGACCCTCGCACGGGAGGCGGCGAGCAGGGTGCACGCGCTGCTGCTCTGCATCGACGGCCAGCGGCTGAACGCCGGGTTGATCGCGCGCGTGAAGCCGGCCTTCCGACGCGTCGTGCTGTGGGCGTTCGAGGATCCGTTCATGCTGGACTACAACCTCGCCCACGCGTCGCTGTTCGACCTGGTGTTCACCAACGATCCGTCCTGCGTCGCTGCCTACGGCGCGCGCGGCCACTACCTGCCGCTGGCGGGGAGCCGGATGCTGCACCATCGCGACGTGCTGCCCGACCCGAAGCTGCGTCACGACATCTTCTTCGCCGGCACCATGTGGCCGAACCGCGTCGCGGTGCTGCGACGGGTGATCGCGGCGTTCCCGGACGCGTCGATGAAGCTGGTCTGCCCGACCAACGAGTACCTGCCGCCGCTGCCGCCGCAGATCGCGTCGCGCGCGATCACGCGGCCGATCAGCCACGAGGCATTCGTCGGTTTCGCCAACGCCAGCCGGGTGACGTTGACCCTGTTCCGCGACTACGCCAGCCACGGTGCGTCGGCACTCGCCCACGCGCCGGGGCCGCGCCTGTTCGAGCTCGGCTTGGCGGGCACGGCGCAGGTGGTGCAGCGGCCGGATGGGCTGCCGGCGGCCCCTTTCGCCGCCATCGACGGGATCCTCCTCGATCACGGCGAGGCGCTGGTCACGCGGATCGGCGACGTGCTGGCCGACACCGAGCTGCGCACCTCGCTCGCGCGCCTGGCGCAGCGCTCGGTGCTGGCCTCGCACGGCTACGAGCACCGGCTGCGCCGCCTGCTGGAGCTTTCCCTCGCCGACGACGCGAGCGATGCGCCGCCGGCGACGATGCGCAGCACGGTGCCGGAGCGCAGGCTGCGTGTGCTGATGTGCACGCACTCGACGATCCGCAACCAGGTGTGGGGCGGCGTCGAGGTCTACCAGCAGATGCTGTGCGATCAGCTCGAGCAAGAGGCCGAGGTGCTGTTCTGGATACGCGGCGAGGAAGGCTGCGAGCTGCTGGACTCGCGCGGCGCCACCCTGGAGCGCTTCGACGGCGCGCCGATCGGCTGGCTGGACGTGCTCTGCGACCCGTTCGAGGAGACGCACTTCTCCGACGTGCTGACCAGCTACGACGTCGACGTCGTGCATTTCCAGCATCTCGGCCATCACGCGGCGTCGCTGCCGCTGATCGCGCGCGCCGCAGGCGTCGGCACGCTGCTGTCGGTGCACGATTTCTTCCTGGTCTGCGCCCGCTACAACCTGCTCGACCACGAGCAGAAGTTCTGCGACATCGGCGCCCGCTCGATCAGCGCCTGCACGATCTGCCTCGCCCGGGCGGAAGGCCTGCCGGCCGGGGTGCAGCAGCAGCGCCGCGGCTTCATGGAGCAGGTGCTGGGCGCCGTCGACCTGCTGCTGTTCGGCTCGCGGCAGTCCGAGGCCCTGGTGCTGCGCATCTACCCGCAGACGCGCAGCATCCGGCGCCTGGTGATGGGCGTGCCGGCGCCGGCGCCACCGCTGCCGCATGCGGCCATCGCGACGCGGCACGACCGCCGCACCGACCCGGACGTGCTCGACGTGGTGGTGATGGGCAACTTCCTGCGCATCAAGGGCGCGGACACGGTGCTGCAGGTGATCGAGGCAGCGCCCCCGCACCTTTTCCGCTTCCACATCCTGGGCGCTGCGGAGCCGCACTATCACGAGGTGCTGCGAGCACTCGGCCCGCGCGTCACCTATCACGGCCGCTACGCGCCGGGCGACGCGGCCTTATCGCATGGGCAGGTGGCGCTGCACCTGTCGATCTGGCCGGAGACCTACTGCATCTCGCTGTCCGAGGTCTGGCAGGCCGGGCTGATCCCGATCGTCACCGACATCGGCGCCCTGGGCGAGCGGGTCAGCCACGGCGTCGACGGCTTCAAGGTGCGGGTCGGCGACGCCGGCGCGGTGCTCGACCTGCTGGAGGTGCTGCGCGCCAACCCCGGCCTGCGCGAGACGCTGCGACGCGGCATCGGACCGCATCTGTGGGCCGACGCCGACGCCTACGCCGCACGGATCCTCGGCGAGTACCGCGCACTGGCGCCGAGGGTTCGGCTCGGCACCGGAGGGCCGCTCGGGCTCGATGTCGACCAGCTGCACCTGCTGGCGACGCGACGCTGGAAGGAGATCGCGCCGCCGCGCAACATCCTCGAGCATCAGCCCGGCGCCGGGCTGATGCTCGACCTGCCGCCGAGCATCGTCGAGTGGGCCTCGATCCAGCGCTGCCGTGCCTACGTGGACGCGATCTGCGGCGAGGAGACCGATCCGCTCGCCCGCGACGACGACGACGAGCCCGCGACGGCCGCGTTCAGGCCGGTGGACCGCTTCAGCATGACCGGCTGGGTGTTCCAGCCCGGCGCCAGCCAGGCAGGACAGGCGTTCGTCTGCCTGATCCATCGCAGCGGCCGGCACGTGGTGTTCCTCGAGGCCGGACGGCAGCCGCGCGCGGACGTGCAGGCGATCCATCCCGAAGCGCCGCTGCGCTCCGGCTACGCGGCCGAGGTGCGGCTGGCGGGAAAATGGCCGGACGGCGCGTACGGCATCGGCGTCATCGTCGTGCCCAGCGGGCGGGCGGCGTTCCAGCTCTGCAGGCACCAGCTCTGGTTCCTCGACGGCCGGGTGGTGCGCCTCGCGGCCGCGGCCACGGATCCGGCGTCGGTGCTGCGCGCCTTCGCCTGCGTCTTCTCGTGCTCGCCGCTCGCCGAGCGCTTCATCGCCGCGCGATCCGAAGCATGCCGCGAGCCGCCGACGGATACCGATGGCCGCGAGCTGGCCGCGCCAGAAGCCGGTCGCGGATCCGGGCCGGATCGTGTAGAAAATCGCCGAGCCGAGGGGTCAGGCGGTCGACCTCTCCAGGAGTAGCGAGAGAATGCCGGAGACTACAGCCAAGGAGCGGGTCCGACTGGTAATCTGGGACCTCGACGAGACCTTCTGGAAGGGCACCCTCACCGAAGGCGGCATCTCGCGCAACGACAAGGCCGTGGAGACGGTGATCGCGCTGGCGCGGCGCGGCATCCTCAGCGCCATCTGCTCGAAGAACGACCTCGAACCGGTGCAGCGCATCCTGACCGAGTGGAATCTCTGGGACTATTTCATCTTCCCGAGCGTGAACTGGGACGCCAAGGGACCGCGCATCAAGGCGATCGTCGAGGCGGTGCAGCTGCGGCCGGAGACGATCCTGTTCATCGACGACAACCCGATGAACCTGAAGGAGGCACAGCATTTCGTGCCGAACCTGCAGGTGTCGGACGAATCCATCATCGACACGATGCTGCAGGACCCGCTGTTCAAGGGCAAGAACGACTCCGAGCTGACCCGGCTCGCGCAGTACAAGCTGCTGCAGACCCGGCACCAGGACCAGATCGCCGCCGGCGACAGCGTCTACGACTTCCTGCGCAGCAGCGGCATCACCGTCGAGATCGAGCACGACGTCGACAAGCACATCGACCGCGCCATCGAGCTGGTGAACCGCACCAACCAGCTCAACTTCATCAAGGCCCGTCTGCCGGAAGACATCGAGGAGGCGCGCATGGCGCTGCGCGGCCACCTGCGCAACTTCTTCGTCCAGGCCGGGCTGGTTCGGGTGCGTGACAGGTACGGCGATTACGGCTTCGTCGGCTTCTTCGTCCAGCATCGCGGCGCCGCGTTCCAGGATCTCGCGTACTACTGCTTCTCCTGCCGCACGCTCGGCATGTACGTCGAGCTCTGGCTCTACCGGCGCCTGGGCCGGCCGCGCATTACCGTCACCGGCGAGGTGCTGACCGACCTGCACGACGAGACCATCCCGTGCGACTGGATCAGCCTCTACGATCCGGCGCAGGCGAGGAACGCATCGCAGGCCAAGGATGTCGGCACGATGTTCATCGGCGGCGGCTGCGACCTGGAGGCGGTGGCGCACTACGTCACCATACACGCCGGCACGCTGTTCCTGCGCCTGAACACCAGCCGCGCCGGCATCGAGATCCGGCGCGACCACACGCAGATGCTGCGCTACGCGCTGGAGGGGGTGAGCGGCGAGCGCCTGGACGCGATGCGGCGCCTCGGCTACGCGGAGGAGGACCTGCAGCGGCCCCCGCCGGCGCTGCTGGAGGCGCGTGTCTGGCTGCTCAGCTTCTGGGCCGATGCCTACTACCACCTCTACCGCCATCGCCACACCGGCGACATGGTGCCGTTCTCTCCCGCCTCGCTCGGCCACAACGACCTGTTCACCCTGCCCGACGACGAGATCGCGCATCGCAAGCCGACCGCCGAGGCGCTCGAGGCGTTGCGCTTCTTCCGGGAGAACTACGAGCCGGTCGGGCGCATCGGCGAGACCGTGTTCAAGGAGAACGTCCGCGCCATCCTGGGCACGGCGCCGTCCGGCACGCGGGTGCTGGTGCTGCTGATGGGCGAGCAGCCGTTCAGCGGCATGGAACCGCTGGCCGAGCTGCATCGCCAGCTCAATCGCTGGCTGTGCGACGTGCTGCCCGAGTTCCCCCGCGCGACGGCGCTGCGCATGGACGACTTCGTCGCCACCCCGCAGGATCTTACCGGGCCCACTCACTTCGAGCGGCTGGTCTACCAGCGCCTCGCGACCGAGGTGATCGAGCGCGCGCGTGCGCTGGGCGACACGCCCGAGCCGGCCAGCCTGCAGGACCCGCGAGGCCAGGAGGAGTCGCCCGGCGCCAAGTGGTACTTCGCGATCACGCGGACGACGCTCGACGCCGATCCGGACCAGGGCTTCCGCAACTGCATCCGCGCCGCCGTGACCTCGGCGAAGCTTCACACGACTCTGCGTCCGCACATGATCTATCACGGCGAGG
>CAXTOE010000054.1:0-4411 GCA_964245685.1 uncultured Acetobacteraceae bacterium
GTGCTGGGGGCGCCAGGCGGGCGCGCAGGTCGAGCTGCATCGGCCGGTACGGCGCGATCGCCGGCGCGGCGACGGCGGTGGCGACCGCGAGCGACAGCAGCAGCGCCCCCAGCACGCCGAGGCGGCGGCGCAGGCCGCTCAACGCGCCGTGATCCTGGGGTCGATGCGCGCGCACAGCACGTCGGCGAGCAGGTTGATCAGCACGAAGCCGAGGCCGGCGATGAACACCGTGCCCTGCAGCAGCGGGAAGTCGCGGCTGCTCAGCGCGCCGACCGCGAGGCGTCCGATACCGGGCCAGGCGAACACCACCTCCACCACCACCGCCGACGAGATCAGGTCGCCGAGCTCCAGTCCCGCCATCGTCACCACCGGCACCAGCACGTTGCGCAGCGCGTGCACCCACACCACGCGTCGCTCCAGCAGGCCCTTGGCGCGGGCGGTGCGGATGAAGTCGCGGCCCAGCGTCTCGGCCATGCCGGAGGCCACCAGACGGCTCAGCCGGGCGACGCTCTGCAGCGACAGCGTCAGCGCCGGCAGCAGCAGGTGCGACAGCCCGCCATAGCCGTCGACCGGCAGCAGGCGCCACTGCACCGCGAACAGCAGCACCAGCATCAGCCCGAGCCAGAACGACGGCACCGCCAGTCCCAGCACCGACAGCAGCTGCAGCAGGGCCTCCGCCGCGCCGCCGCGCGACGCCGCCAGCACTCCGAGCGGGATGCCGACGAGCAACGCGATGCAGAACGCCGACAGCGCCAGCAGCAGCGTCGCCGGCAACCGCTCGATCACCAGAAGCCCGACGCCCTGGCGATACAGGAACGACTGCCCGAAATCGCCGGACAGGGCGTGGCGGAGAAACAGCAGGTATTGCACCGGCACCGGCTGGTCGAGCCCGAGATGGCCGCGCAGCGCCGCGCGCGACGCCTCCGAGGCACTCGCGGGCAGCAGCAGCGTCACCGGGTCGCCGGTGGCGTGCGACACCGCGAAGCTCGCGATGCTGACCCCGAACAGCACCGCGAGCGCGTGCAGCAGGCGCCGCCGTGCCGGTCCGCGCGGCC
Organism: uncultured Acetobacteraceae bacterium; assembly: GCA_964245685.1. Classification (GTDB taxonomy): domain Bacteria; phylum Pseudomonadota; class Alphaproteobacteria; order Acetobacterales; family Acetobacteraceae; genus Lichenicoccus. Next base: position 1,056 of record CAXTOE010000054.1, read on the forward strand.
GCGGTCGCTGGTCGCTGCTCCGGCTTGGTCGCCCGATCACGCCTGCAGCCTGGCCTTGTAGAGCTCGACATAGTCGTCCGGCCGCGGCTCGTACTGCAGGCGTCGGCTGATGCCGTAGATCGCCGGCATCGCCCAGAGATAGATCCAGGGCGCGTCCTCCCAGACCAGCCGCTCCGCCTGCGCCAGCACCGTCCGGCGCGCCGCCTCGTCGGTGGTGACGGCGGCGCGCCGCACCAGGGCGTCGAACGCCGGGTTGTCGTAGCCGCTCGCGTTGTCGACCGCGTCGCCGGTGAAGATCGTCAGCTCCACCAGCGGGTTGATCAGGGCGCCGAAGCCGTAGAAATAAAGCCCCGGAAACGCCCGCGCGCGCAGCGTCTCGGCGAAGTGTCCGGTCTCGTACGCCTTGGTCGCCGCCTGCAGCCCGACCGCGGACAGGTAGGCCGCGACCGCCTCGCAGCTCTCCTGCGCGTCCGGATACTTGCCGTCGAACGCCACCTCGACCGCGAATCCCTCCTGTCCGGCCTCGTGCAGCAGCGCCGTGGCGCGTGCCGGATCGTAGGCGAAGGGCGGCAGCGTGGGGTCGTTGTTCGGCGGGTTGATCACCGAGGCCAGCCGCCTGGTCATGCCGCGCTGCAGGGTGTCGATCATGGTCTGCACGTCGACGGCGTGGTTCAGCGCCTGGCGCACCCGCCGGTCGCGCAGCGGGGCGATGCCGCGCTGCGCGATGCCAACGTGCATCTTGCGCAGGCCGGGGACCAGCGTGGCCCGCGAAACGGGCGAGCGCGCCGCCTCCGCGCTGTCCGGGTCGAGGCCCGGCACCAGGTCGACGCTGCCGGCCTTGAGCTCCTCGACCCGCGAGGAGGCCTCCGGCACGGTGCGGAACACGACGCTCCGGATCGGCGGCGCGCCGCCCCAGTAGCGGTCGTAGGCCGCGAGCGTCACGTGGTCGCCGCGCTGCCACTCGACGAACCGGTACGGACCCGATCCGACCGGCGCCCCCGCGACGTGCTCGGGCGGCGTCTCGCGAAAGTACCGCGGCGCGCCGATGAACGCTTCCTCGAGCCAGTACAGCATGTCCACCGAGGGTGCCGCGGTGGTGAGCACGAGGCTCGTCGTGTCGGGAGCGGCGACCGCGATCAGTCCGGTCTGCTGCCAGAGCTGGCTCTCGCCGTCGAACGGCGAGCGTCGCATTCGCTGGATGTTCTCGACCACGCCCGGCGCGTCCAGCGTCTCGCCGTTGTGGAACACCACGCCCTGACGCAGCTGGAACCGCCAGACCGTGGGCCGCGGGTTGTCCCAGCGGATCGCCAGGCGCGACTCGTGCTGCCCGTCCGGCCGCCGGCGCACCAGGCTGTCGAACACCGACCAGACGATGCTGCCGATCGGGTGGTTGTTGCGGATCAGGTGCGGGTCGAGGGTGGTGACGTCCTCGTCGGAGGCGACGATCACCGGGGCCGGCGGCGCGAGCGCGGCCAGCACGGGACGGGGTGCGGATGCGAGGCCGAGGACGGCCGCCCCGAGGCTCCTGCGGGTGAGCGCGGTTGGGCTCAAGCACCGGCTTCCATCGCGTTGCTCCCTGTCCCGCGGCCGCGCCAGGCGATGCAACAAGCGCGCCATCGGCACCCCGGTCGGCTTTCGATCGCCAGCGGCGCGAAACGCATCGAAGGCGCTCCCTCTACGCCATGATGATGTTCAGCCCGGCCTGTTCCAGCGGTCGCAGCGCCGGCGTCGCCGCCCCGGTGTCGGTGACCAGCAGCTCCGCGTCCTGCACGGTCATGATCTTCGCCGTCGCGACGTGGCCGATCTTGCCGTGGTCGGCGACGAACACGATGCGCGAGGCGGCCGCGACGATGGCGTGCTTGACCTCCGCCTCCTCCCAGCTCTGCGTGGTGAAGCCTTTCTCTGCATCGACCCCGGAACAGGCAACGAAGGCGACGTCGGCATTGATCTGGCGCAGCAGCGTGGTGGCGAAGGGCGAGATCAGGCAGCGCTGCGGCTTGGCGACCGTGCCCCCGGTGACGATCACCTTCACCCCCATGTGGGTCTCGAGCTCCAGCGCCACGTCGAGCGCCGGCGTCACCACCGCGACGTCGTGCAGCGTCGCTGGCAGCGCGCGCGCCAGCGCCAGGGTGGTGCTGCCGGCGTCGATGATGATGGTCTCGCCGTCGCGCACCAGGCTCGCCGCCATCTCGCCGATACGCCGCTTCTCCTCCTCGAAGGCGTTGTGCAGCGGGTGCAGCGAGCGCTGGAAGCGGGCTGGCCGGATCGCGATCGCGCCGCCGCGCAGCCGACGCAGCACCTGCTGTCGTTCCAGCGCATCGAGGTCGTTTCGTATCGTCACCACCGATACCCCGAGCGCGTCCGACAGCGAGGCGACCGTCACCTTGCCCTCGATCCTGAGCCTGTCGACGATCTCCTTCTGGCGGCTGACCGCCCCGAACGCGGTCATCGCCTCCGCCGCCCGGATCGGTTTTCGTTCTTCATCGCAAGCGCTTCTCTCGCACAGATCTGGCCGAACCGGAGGCGACGCCATCTTCGCTAAGACCAACGATTGCATGGTTATCCGAGGTGTTCCAGGCCCGGCGCTGGTCTTCGGAGCGCTTTTGCGACGAGAGCTTTCGAAGATAGTCCTTGTCGGTGGCGGAGGCGCGCCGCATCGTTGCGCGCCGCATCGCGGCGACGGAGCCCTCGATGAGCGTTGCCCTGACCCCGCTGCTGGCGGCGGACTCTCCGCTGGACACGCAGGCGCGCCGCCTGGTCGCGGAGCTGTTCGCGCAGGAGCGGCAGCTGATGGCGGCGCTGCCCACCGACGATCCGCGTGACCCGAAGCGTCTGCACCGGGTGATGCTGACCCGCGGCGAGATGTTCGGCCAGCCGGACGCGATCCGCACGACCTGGTCACGCGAGGACGCGGCGGTCGAGCGGATCGCGCGTGCTCTGGCGCAGGGCGGCCTGAAGCGCGTCTACCTGACCGGGTGCGGCGACTCGCTGGGGGTGATGATCGGCCTGCGCCTGCTGCTCGAGCGTATGCTCGGCGTGCCCTGCGAGCCGGTGCAGGCGCTCGATCTTGCCTATTATTACGGCACCCTGCTCGGGCCGGACACGCTGGTCGTAAGCCTCAGCTCCAGCGGCACCACCACGCGCACGGTGGAGGCGCTGCTGGTCGCGCGCGCCCGCGGCGCCCGCACGCTGGCGCTCAGCAACACGCCCGGCTCGCCGCTGATGGCGGAGTCCGAGCACGGCCTGCTCGTGCACGCGCAGCGCAGGGGCTGGCCGACCCAGTCGAGCACGGCGGCGCTGGCGCTGCTGTGCCGGCTCGCGGTGCGGATCGGCGCGATGCGGCGGCCGCCGGAGGC
>CAXTOE010000054.1:4421-5453 GCA_964245685.1 uncultured Acetobacteraceae bacterium
TGTTCGGCGCCGTCAAGATGAAGGAATGCTCGCCCGACCACGCCGTGGCGATCCCGCTCGAGGAGTTCCACCACTACAACTCGCAGAAGCCGGGCGACCCGCTGTTCGTGCTGGCGCCGTCCGGACCCTCGCTCGCCCGCGCCCGCGACACCGCAGAGGAGGGACGCCGCTGGGGCGGCCGCATCTACGGCGTGGTCCACGAGGCCGAGACCGCGCTCGATGCCTGCAGCGACCAGGTGATCCGCCTGCCGGAGGTGCCCGAGTGCCTGGCGGCGCTGACGCTGACGCTGCCGCTGCAGCTGTTCGCCTACCACGTCGCGATGGCGAAGTTCCGCCGCGCCGGTGCCGCGATCCCGGCCTGAGGAGCCCTCCGTGCCGTCGGCGCCGCGCCTGGTCTGCCTGGGCAATCTCAGCCTCGACGACGTGGTGCAGCCGGATGGCGTGGCGCATCCGGGTCGCGCCGGTGGCGATGCGCTCTACGGCGTGCTGGCGGCGCGGCTCGTGCTGCCGGAGACCGCGATGCTGGCGCCGGTCGGCCGCGACCTGCCGCCCGACCTGCACGCGCTGCTCGCGTCGTACGGCCTCCCGTCGGAGGCGATGCCGCATCGGGACCGACCCACCCTGCGCAACCGGATCGTCTACCAGACCCATGACCGCCGAGGCGTGACGCTGCTGTCCGACGAGGCGGATTTCGAGCTCCTGTCGCCGCGCAGCGCCGACATGCCGGCGCAGTACTGGGCGGCGGAAGCCTTCATGATCCTGGCGATGACCCTGGATGCGCAGCGCGACCTGGTGGAAGGCTGCCGCACCCGCAGCCGCGCGCTGCTGGCGCTGGATCCGCAGGAGGAATATGTCGAGGGCAACGTCGGGGTGATCCTCGACCTGGTGGCGCGGGTGGACGTGTTCATGCCCAGCCTCGACGAGGTGCGCCGCCTGCTCGGCCATGACGAGCCCGCCCGGGCGGCGAGGCAGCTCGCGGCGCGCGGGCCCGGCATCGTGGTGGTCAAGATGGGCGCCGAGGGCAGCTTGATC
>CAXTOE010000054.1:5463-11314 GCA_964245685.1 uncultured Acetobacteraceae bacterium
CCTCCTACGCCGTCGCCGGCTACGGGATCGAAGGCCTCGTGGCGGTCGGCGCCGCCGAGTTCGGCTCGCGGCTCGAGCGCTGGTCTGCCGACCTGCGTGCCGACCGGCCATCCTAGGGCTCGGCCCGCGGAGCATCCGGGCAAAATGGCCCTGGGCGCGTAACACTTCGGAACCCTGAACGCGCTGCCCGATTACCACCTGCGACGCGCCGGGGTTCTGCCTCGGCGACCTGGCGGAAGCGGTCCAGACAGATCGTGTCCGTTCATCGCAACTTCACGATCACCGGACCTCGAGCAATGCACGTGACCAGAGGATGAGTGCGACAGTACGTCGACGCCGCCGCATCCGGCATCACGAGCAGTTCAGCCAACCGAAACCCCCGGTCCATCCTCAGCACGGCGCCTGACATGCGCTCACGCATGGCCAGGCCTCTGAAGCCCGCGCACGCGCCGGCCGTCGTTCGGTTGCTGGCACCGCTGTCGCTGCTGTCGCTCGGCGGATGCTCGCTCGGACAGTTCTGGGTGCTGCAGCCGCGCGGGCCGGTGGCCAATGCCAGCCTCTACTCGCTGATCGTCGACGTGGCGGCGATGATGCTGATCATCGGCCCGACGACGCTGCTGATCCTCTGGTGCATCTGGCGCTATCGCAAGATAACCGGGAAGGGCGCCTACACGCCGGACTGGTCGCATTCGCTGACGGTCGAGATCCTCTCCTGGGGTTTCCCGCTCGCGATCGTGGCCTTTCTCAGCTACCTCTCGTACTGGGGAACCTTCCAGGTGAACCCGTTCGGTCCGGGCGTGATGGCACATGGCCGCAGTCCCGACAACGACCGCAAGCCGATCGACGTCGACGTGGTGACGACCGATTGGCAGTGGCTGTTCATCTACCCCGATCACCACATCGCCGCGGCCAACGAGCTCGTGGTGCCGGTGCATACGCCGATCCGCTTCCGCATGACGTCGGCGACCGTATCCAACGATTTCTACATCCCGCAGCTCGCCGGTGAGATCGACATCATGCCGGGGATGCTGACCAGGCAAGGCCTGATCGCGAACCAGCCGGGTGTTTATGAGGGCATCGAAGGCGAGTTCAACGGTCCGGGTTTCTCGTGGATGCAGTTCAAGACCCGCGTGGTGTCGCAGGCCGCGTTCGAGCGGTGGACGGGTGACGTGGGAAGATCGCCCAAGCATCTCGACCAGGCCGAGTTCGACCGTTTCGCGACGCCGACGATCAACAAGAGCGGCAAGGCGATCTACTTCTCCGCGGTGGACGACAAGCTGTTCGGCCACGTCATCCAGGATGTGATGATGGGCAAGATGTATCCGACGCCGCCCAACATGACCGAGAAGAAGGCCTCGCAGGAGCCAGGACGCCGGCAGCAGGACACTGCAGCCGGCTCGTCGTCGCCCTAATCAGGAATAGCGCACCATGGTCAATCTAGAAGGTCACTGGAGCCCGCTCCTCGGACGACTGACGCTGTCGGAAATCCCCTACGACAACCCTGTCGTCGGCAGCGCCTTCGTGTTCGCCGGCCTGCTCGCAGTACTCATCCTCGCGACGATCACGTATCTGCGCGCCTGGGGTTATCTCTGGCGGGAATGGCTGACCACCGTCGACCACAAGCGGATCGGCATCATGTACGTGATCGTCGGCGTCGTGATGCTGTTCCGCGGCTTCGTGGACGCGATCATGATGCGCACCCAGCAGGTGCTGGCGGCCGGACCGGCGTCGGCCGGCTACATGGGCGCAGAGCACGGCTATCTCCCGCCCTACCATTACGACCAGATCTACGGGTCCCACGGGACCATCATGCTGATCTTCGCCGCGACGCCGATCCTGGCCGGCTTCATGAACTACCTGCTGCCGCTGCAGATCGGCGCGCGCGACATGGCGTTTCCGTACCTGAACGCGGTCGGGCTGTGGATGACGGTGGTCGGCGCCGGACTGGTGATGCTCTCGCTGTTCGTCGGCGACTTCAGCCACGCCGGCTGGAGCGGCCTCGCCCCGCTCACCGAGATGCCGTACAGTCCCGATGTCGGCGTCGATTACTGGAGCTGGGCGCTGCAGATCGGCAGCGTCGGCACGACGCTCGGTGCGGTCAACATCATCGCGACCATCATCAAGATGCGCGCACCGGGCATGACCTGGATGCGCCTGCCGATGTTCACCTGGACGGCGCTGACGACCAACGTCATCGGTCTGACGGCCTTCCCGGTGCTCGGCGTCGCGGTCGGCCTGCTGACGCTGGACCGCTATTTCGGCACCCACTTCTACACCACCGGGTTCGGCGGCAACTTCATGCTCTACACCGACCTGTTCTGGATCTGGGGCCACCCAGAGGTGTACTTCATCATCCTCCCGGCCTGGGGCATGATGTCGGAGATCATCCCGACCTTCTCGGAGAAGCCGCTGTTCGGCTACCCGGTCATGGTCGCGGCCAGCCTGAGCATCGGCTGCATCTCCTGGACCGTCTGGCTGCACCACTTCTTCACCATGGGTGCCGGGCCGGTCGTCAGCGTGTTCTACAGCGTGTCGACGATGCTGGTCTCGATCCCGACCGGCGTGAAGGTGTTCAACTGGGCCTTCACCATGTATCGCGGTCGCCTCACCTTCACCACGCCGATGCTATGGGCGACGGCTGCGATCTTCATGCAGCTGATCGGCGGCCTGACCGGCATGATGCTGGCCATCCCGGCGATCAACTACATGACGCACAACAGCGTGTTCGTGGTCGCCCACTTCCACTGCGTGGTGATGGTCACGCTGTTCGCCTCGATCGCCGGCGCCACGTTCTGGTTTCCCAAGGCGTTCGGCTTCAAGCTCGACGAGCCGAGCGGTCGTGTGGTGTTCTGGCTGTTCATCGCCGGCACCTTCACCGTGTTCACCGCGATGTTCGGGCTCGGCTTCGCCGGCATGCCGCGTCGCCTCGCCTATATCCCCTATGCGGGCTGGAAGCCGCTGCTGGTGATCGAGGAGCTTGGCGTCTTCATGTACATCGCCGGCCTCGTCGCGTACGTCTATCAGATCTATGTCAGCATCCGGAAGCGGGTCGAGAACCGGGTCGACATGGACGCCTGGGGCACTACGCGCAGCCTCGAGTGGATGACCCACTCTCCGGTGCCTTCGTACAATTTCGCGCTGATCCCGCACGTCAACGCGCGCGACGAGTGGGCCTGGCGCAAGGCGAACGGTCTCGGCGGGGTGATGCCGGATCATTATGAGGACATCGAGGTTCCGCTCAACACCATGGTGCCTCTGCTGATCGGGATTTGCACCGCGGCGTTCGGGTTCGCGATGGTATGGCGCATCTGGTGGCTCGCGATCATCGCGATGGTCGCACTCGTCGCCATCATTGTCATCCGCTCGTTCGGCGGCAGCACCGGCACCAAGATCACCGCCGACGAGGTCCGGCGCACCGAGCGCGCGGCGAGCTGGCGTCCTCGCCCGAGCCGCGGTGGCGGCGTTCTGCCGGGTGCCGCGGTCGCGTTCGGCACCGACAAGGCCGCCGACGTCGGTATGCCCCGCTGAGCCCGCGACGCACCCCCGTGACGCCCCGCTGCGCGAGGTCGGCCGCCTCGCCGGCATCGGTCACATCAAGCCAAGGCCATGCCCGATGAACGCGACCGTCGATCACGGCCCGGATCCGCGCAACGCGAAGCTGTGGGACGACACCACGCACGAACACGACCTGATGAGCACGCGCATGCTCGGCTTCTGGCTGTACATGCTGAGCGATTCGCTGATCTTCGCCGCGCTGTTCGCCGCCTACGAGGTCCTCAGCTACGACACCAGCATCTTCGGCGGTCCGTCGCCGCGCCAAGTGGCCTCGCCGATCTACGCCTACGCCGAGACCGTGGCGTTGTTCACCAGCGTGCTCGCCTACGGCATCGCCATGGTCGAGCTGAGGCGCGACCGGCCGGGTGCCCTGATGGTCTGGATCGCCGTCGCCTTCGTGATCGGCTTCGCCTTCCTGGGCATGGAATGGCACGAGCTCTCCAGGCTGGCGCAGAGCGGAGCGACACCGCAGCGGAGCGGCTACCTGTCGATCTTCTTCACCCTGATCGCGGTGCACGGCATACACATCGCCTTCGGCCTGCTCTGGATGGTCGTGCTGGTGGGCCAGGTCGCGCGTAACGGCCTCACCTTGCTGGTGACCTACCGGCTGGCGAACCTGAAGATCTTCTGGCTCTACCAGACGCTGATCTGGACCTTCGTCTACACCTTCGTCTACCTGCGGGGCTCGATCTGATGGCCGTCGACAACCAGGAGCCCTGGGAACATCCCGAGATCAAGCTGGCCAATGAAGGCCAGTACCTCATCGGCTACCTCGTCTCGCTCGCCCTGCTGGGACTGTCGCTGCTGCTGGTCGTGAACCACGTGGCGAGCCCGGTCACGCTCCTGCTGGCGATCTCGGCGATCGCCCTCATCACCGTGATGGCGCAGCTCATCCTGCTGTTCCACCTCGACTTCTCCGAGACCCAGCGTTGGAACTCGCTGACCCTGATGCTGAACGTGCCGCTGCTGATCCTCTCCGTCGGCCTGACCTCGTGGATGTTCCGGGCCCTGTACACCCATGTCATGGCGCCCGGAGTGATGCCGCACTAGCGCGTAGCCGCCGGCCTTGCGGGCGGCGGCGGAGGTTGCGGAGCGCGGGCTTGCGGCCATACTGGGCGGCATCAGCCCGGACCTCACCAGGATCGGGGTAGCCCCAGACCTCGCGAGGAGGTGCGCGATGAGCGAGCCGGGACGGTCCAACGTGCTGCTGCGCGCCTACCGGTCGCTGATGCCCCGCGACGCCCGCTTCATCGAGTATTTCTGTCAGCACTCCAGGCTGATCGTCACGGCGGCGCAGTCGTTTCGCGCCCTGATGTCGGGAGACGGCCATCCCGATCGGCACGTCGCCGAGATCAACCGGCTCGAGAACGCCGCGGACGAGATCACGCGGGCGACCATCTTCGCGATCCACCGGACCTTCATCACGCCGTTCGACCGCTCGCAGATCCTCGACCTGATCACGGCGCTCGACGACACCATCGACCTGATGAAGGACACCGGCCGTCGCATGCTCCGCTACGGGGTCGCGTTCACGCCTGAGATGCAGGCGATGGCGGATTGCGCCGTGCGCGCCTCGACGCTGATCCGCGACGCGATGCCGCTGCTCGGCTCGATCGGCCCCAGCGCCGAGGCGCTGAGCACGATGTCGGTGGCGGTGCGCGTGATCGAGAGCGAGGCGGACGAGCAGCTCGATCGCGGGCTGCGCATCCTGTTCGCGAGCGACGGCTCGCCCGGCTACAAGCTCACCGTCGAGAAGGTCTACGACTTGGTGGAGGCGGTGGTCGACCGCTGCGAGGACATCGTCGACGTCATCGACGGCATCGTCGTGGAACAGGTCTAGGCGGCGCAGTGGGCGCCGTCGGCAGCACGCCGTTCCTGGTCGGCCTGATCGGGTTCGCGCTCGCGTTCGACTTCCTGAACGGTCTGCACGACAGCGCCAACTCGATCGCCACGGTGGTCGCGACCCGGGTGCTGCGACCGTTCACCGCGGTGCTGTGGGCGTCGTTCTTCAACTTCATCGCCTTCGCGGTGTTCGGGCTGCACGTCGCGAGCACGGTCGGTGCCGGCATCGTGGACGTCCAGATCGTCGACAATCGCCTGATCTTGGGGGCGCTCGGCGGAGCGATCGTATGGAACCTCGCCACCTGGTACGCCGGCATCCCCTCGTCGAGCTCGCACGCCCTCATCGGGGGACTTCTCGGCGCCGGGCTCGCCAAGACGGGCTTGAGCGCCGTGGTGTGGCACGGCGTGCTCGCGACCGTGGCCGCGGTAAGCCTTGCGCCATGCTTTGAACGAC